>CAJGCX010000023.1 GCA_904501895.1 Clostridiaceae bacterium | reverse complement strand
TGTTCAGCTTGTGGCAATACTGAAACTGAGGTAATTCCTGCATTGGGTCATAACGTTTCAACTGAGTGGACAATCGACAAATCTGCTACTTGTGAAACAGAAGGTAGCAAGTCACATCATTGTTCACTTTGTGGTGAAAAGTTTGATGTAACTGTTATTGAGATAATTGAACACTCTTATGAAGAATGGGTTATTGATACTGAAGCAACCTGTGAGTCACAAGGTTTGAAGTATCATACTTGTTCAGCTTGTGGCAATACTGAAACTGAGGTAATTCCTGCATTGGGTCATAACGTTTCAACTGAGTGGACAATCGACAAATCTGCTACTTGTGAAACAGAAGGTAGCAAGTCACATCATTGTTTAACTTGTGACAAAAAGTTCGATGTAACTGTTATTGAAATCACAGACCATAATTTTGGTGAAATTACATATACTGTTACACCAAACTGCACTCAATCAGGTAACGGATATCACTCTTGTGACGATTGCGGATATTTTGAATTTGTAACAGTAGACCCGACTCACAATTATGGTGAATGGCAGGTTGTTCTTAAGCCTAAATTTGAGCGTGAAGGTAAAAATCAGCGTACTTGTGCAGATTGTGGCAATGTTGAAACTGAATTTGTATCTGCATTGGATACTGTTTTAGGTGACATAAACAACGATGGTGTAATTGACATAGAAGATTATAATATTATTTTATCTATTTCAATTCTTGCTTACACTCCAACTGAAGAAGAATTTGCAAAAGCTGATATTAATCAGGATGGTGCTGTTGATTCATTTGATGTAATCTATCTTGAACTTTATTTATCAGGAATGTTGAATGATACTGTTAGTGTTAATACACAAATGGTTGCAGACGTACCTAAGCGAGACGAAGAATAGTAATACTAAAGGGAAGACCGTGAAAAGTCTTCCCTTTCTCTTTTAAAAGCCTATTTGCTTTGCTGTTTCTTTAAGAAAATTGCAGGAGTCAATGAACGCTGTTCTTTCATTCTCTTTTAAATCAAGAACGATTATATCCTCAATTCCGTTTCTGCCGATTATGGCAGGAAGTCCTGCATAAACACCCTCAATTCCGTATTGACCATTTAGCATAACAGAAACTGTCAAAGCACTCTTTTCATCACCGAAAATTGCTCTCACAATTCTTACAAGTGACATTCCTATACCGTAATATGTTGCCTGTTTTGCCTTAATAATTTCCTGTGCAGCACCTGTAACATTTTTACTGATTTTCTGAAGATCATTGAAGCTGAATCTACCTTTCGATGAATCGATTATATCATAAACTCTTTTGGTTGTGATATACGCCTGTGACCAAGGAACGATTTCACTATCACCGTGTTCACCGATAACGTAAGCGTGTACATTTCGTGGGTCAATTGAGAAATAATCACCTAAAAGATAACGAAGTCGTGCTGTATCAAGAGTTGTGCCACTGCCCATTACTCTTGACGGATTAAAGCCTGACAATTCAAGCGTAATCTTTGTCATAATGTCAACTGGGTTTGTTGCAACAAGGAAAATTCCGTCGAAACCACTTTCGACAATTGGATTGATAATTGACTTGAACACCTCATAATTTCGATTAAGAAGTGAAATTCTGTCTTCACCATCTCTTTGACCAACACCTGCAGCAATGACTACAATATCAGCATCGTGACAATCTGCATATTCACCTGCGAAAATCAGCATATTTCTCTTTGCAAAGGGTAATCCGTGGTTTAAATCCATGGCTTCTCCCTTTGCTTTTTCTTTATTGACATCTATAAGCACAAGCTGGTCACATTCGCCACTGTTAAGAAGTGCATATGCAAAGCTCATTCCAACAAAACCTGTACCAACAAGTGCTACTTTTTTCAAATCTCCGTTTTTCATTTAATCATCCTTTATATTATTCTTATTTTGTATTTAGTCATCCAATAGTTTATCTGAATAAAATATGCTATTGTCTGAGGAGTTGTCATTAACTGACCGTACCAAGGTGTTGATGTGTCAACTTTTAATAAATTTTGCAACTCTTTTTTTCGTATAAATGATAACACAGGTGAGCTATCATTTTCAACTATTTCTGATAACATATTTGATACAATTTTCAGATATTCGGGATTATGTGTTTTCGGATAAGGACTTTTCTTTCTCCATAGTATTTCTTCAGGTAAAATATCCTTAACAGCTTCTCGTAAAAGTCCTTTTTCATAAGATTTATAATCCTTAAACTCCCAAGGCACAGAATAAAGATACTCAACAATTCTATAGTCACAAAATGGCACTCTCACTTCAAGTCCGTTATACATACTCATTCTGTCCTTTCTGTCAAGAAGAGTTTGCATAAACCATTCAATATTTAATTTCATCATTTCCTTCATTCTCGATTCAAGAGGGGATATACCATTGATTTTTGATGTGTTAATTAAGGTATCTTTATATCGTGAATATACATATTCCTCTGCATTGGGAATTTTTATTTCATCTTTTATAAATGATTTTCTGTACTGTGTTGACTGTGCCCACGGAAAACCCTTGATTGCCCTGATTTCTCTATCACGATACCAAGGGTAACCGCCAAAAATCTCATCTGCACATTCACCGGATAAAGCCACCTTGCAATGTTTTTTAATTTCCTTACAAAACAGTAATAATGATGAGTCAACATCAGCCATACCCGGTAAATCTCTTGCGTCAACTGCCATATATAGAGCATCAGCAAGGTCTTTGTTGTTAAGTGTAATCAGATGATGCTCACAACCAAGATAATCAACCATTTTACTTATAAAATCATTGTCGTTATTAGGTTGAAACTTACTTTTCTTAAAGTACTCATCATTGTTTTCATAAGTAACTGAAAATGTTTTAAGCTGTTGTCCTTTATCTTTAAAATAACTATTTGCAACAGATGAAATTATGCTTGAATCAAGTCCACCTGATAGAAAAGTACCGATTGGTACGTCGGATACTAATTGCCTTTTAATTGAGTCTTCTATAAGGTATCGTACCTTTTCAACTGTTTCATTAAAGGTATCGTTATGCTCTTTATCCTGCAAGGTCCAATATTTTCGTATCTTAATTCCATCTTTATTATAATATCCGCAACAGGCAGGCTTTATTTCCTGAATATCCTTAAAAACACCATATCCGGGAGTCCTTCCTGGACCTATAAACATAATTTCAGCAATCGAATTTTTATCAATTACAGACTCTACAAGCTTGTGTTGAAGTAACGCCTTAATCTCCGACCCAAATATAAAGGAGTTGTTTTTAATCGTGTAGAAAAATGGTTTAACGCCCAATCTGTCACGAGCGAAAAACAGCTTTTTCTCATATTCATCCCAAACAGCAAATGCAAAAATGCCATTGAATTTATTTAAACTGCCTTCCCTCCATTGTATAAATGCTTTTAAAATTACTTCCGTGTCAGAATGAGTAATAAAGTTAAATCCACATAATTTTAATTCATTTCGTACTTCATCAGTGTTATATAATTCACCGTTATAAACGATTGTGTATTCTCTTTCTCCATATTTTACAGTCATTGGTTGAACTCCGTTTTCAACGTCAATTACACTAAGTCTTGTGTGAATCAATGCGACATTATCTTTTATATACATTCCATTCTGGTCAGGTCCACGTGGAGACAAAACCTTTTGCATTTTGCAAAACGAATCAATATTATTACTAACCTTGTCAGAATATGAAACTTCACCTGCAATACCACACATAATTATCACCTCAAAATACTTTTTCATAATAGAATATGAAATTCTGAATAAAAAATTCGTATTTAAACTTTTAATTTTCAACGTTGTGTGATAATATAAGAAAAGAGGTGGTTTTATGTCACGAATTATCAATCATATTGGTTCATTTTTTCCTGAACTTCAGAAGGACTTTAAAATCTACGATGGTGAAGTGTTTTCTGAGGTTTATGAGGGTGACTTTTATAAGGATATTCCTTACTCGAAATATATAAAATTTAATTTGAGATTACCCTTGGAAAATGCTGTTTACATCCGTGACTTTGGTGCGATTTCTGATGCGCCGTCAATCAATAATGCCTCGGCTATAAACTCTGCAATTGAGTACTGCCATAAAATTGGTGGCGGTTTTGTAGTAGTTGATAATGGTGCATATACAAGTGGTACAATTTATTTGAAAAGTAATGTTGCTTTGTATATTGAAAAGGATTCATCAATCCTTGCTTCACATAATACTGACGATTTTACAGATAATGCCTTGATTTATGCTGATGGCTGTGAAAATATGGCAATTATCGGTCCGGGAAAAATCTGTGGTGAAGGTAATTTCTTTTCATTAAAGCCACATTTACCACCTAAAACAGAGCCTTTTGATAAAACATTTGATGTGTGGGATTTAAGGCAGGAATACAGAAAAAGAATTCGTTTTCCACACAAAAGCAAATACGGATTTTTAATGCTTTTGAAAAACTGTAATCGTGTCAGATTGTATAATCTTATATTAGAAAATTCTGCAATGTGGACAGTGAATATCAATTCCTCAAAGGATGTTACAGTATCAAATATTGTAATCAATAATAACCGTCATGTTGGAAATACAGACGGCATTGACATTTGTGGGTCATCAGATGTTATCGTTAAAAAGTGCTTTATTTCAACGGCTGACGACGGAATTGTCATTAAAAACAATATGAGTATGACAACCTCAGGCAGTGATGGACTTAATATCAAAAATAATCTTGATG
The DNA here is from genome assembly GCA_904501895.1 of Clostridiaceae bacterium. Classification (GTDB taxonomy): domain Bacteria; phylum Bacillota; class Clostridia; order Oscillospirales; family Acutalibacteraceae; genus Fimenecus. The sequence goes on along the minus strand of CAJGCX010000023.1, from coordinate 13,165 downwards.
TTAACTGTAAAAAGGGTATGAGCAATGTCACTATTCAGGATTGCGAGGTTATTTCTTGTACAAATGCCTTTAAAATCGGTACAGAAACCTCACTTGACATATCTGACATTACTGTTGAAAACTGCAAATTCTATTTGACTGATATTTACCCTGCAGGAGTAAGTGGTATTTCAATCGAGTCCTGCGATGGTGCATTCGTTAAAAATGTTAATATTTCAAATATTGAGATGAATTCAATGGCTTGTCCTTTGTTTATAAGACTTTGCAACCGTAACGGTGATAAAAAAGCAGTTCTTGACGGGAAAGGCAGACTTGAAAATATTACTGTAAAAAATATCAAGGCAGAAAATGTAGAAATTCCAATAATGATTATGGGTATTCCTAACCAGAAAATTAACGGTGTCAGTCTTGAAAACTTCTATGTGAAATATGCCGAGGGAATTGACTATATTGATTTGCGATTTAAAATTCCTGAGCAGGAAAGAGAATATCCTGAATGTAATCGTTTCAGAAATATTAATGCCTATGGCTTATTTGTAAGACATGCTGACAATATTACAGTAAGAAAGGTGAAGGTTATTCCAAGGGCAAAAACTCTTCGAAAATTCAAGAAAATAATTGATTGTGAAAATATCAGAATAATGAAGGTGTAAAAATGGATATTCGTGAAAAAATGCACAGTGGTGATTTGTATTTGTCAATGGACGAAGATTTGTTTAATGAACAGCTTACATATCTTGATAAATTATATGACTTTAATGCAACAAGACCATCTGAGCTTCCAAAAAGAACAGAAATGCTTAAAAATATGTTTGCTGAAATAGGTGAGGACTGTTACATTGAGCCACCGCTTCACGCAAATTGGGCAGGAAAGAACGTTCATTTCGGCAAGGGTGTTTATGCAAATTTCAACCTGACACTTGTTGACGATACACATATTTATGTGGGAGATTATACAATGCTCGGGCCTAACGTTGTACTTGCAACTGCAGGACATCCAATATTGCCTGAATTACGACCACTGGCATATCAGTATAATATGCCTGTACGAATCGGTAAAAACTGTTGGCTTGGTGCAGGTGTTGTTGTGCTACCTGGTGTTACAATCGGTGATAATTCTGTAATCGGTGCAGGAAGTATTGTAACAAAGGATATTCCTGCAAATGTTGTTGCAGTTGGTAATCCTTGCAAGGTTTTACGAGAAATCAACGACCACGATAAGGAATATTACTTCAAAAATCGAAAAATTGAATTATAAATTTTATATAAAAATAATTTCGTTATACTGTTGTAATTTTTCAAATTTATGGTAAACTATAAATATAAAATTTAAGGAGTGATTTTAATGGAACTCAAGGGTTCAAGAACTGAAGCTAATCTTATGACTGCGTTTGCAGGTGAGTCTCAGGCAAGAAACAAATACACATATTATGCATCAAAGGCTAAGAAGGACGGTTATGTTCAGATAGCACAGATTTTTGAAGAAACTGCTAATAATGAAAAGGAACACGCAAAAATCTGGTTTAAGCTTCTTCACGATGGTGGTATTCCAACAACTGTTGAAAACCTTAAGGATGCTGCTGCAGGTGAAAATTACGAGTGGACAGAAATGTACGCTGAATTTGCTGTTGTTGCAAAGGAAGAGGGATTTGACCATATTGCAGCTCTTTTTGAAATGGTTGCTAAAATTGAAAAGGACCACGAAGAAAGATATAAGAAGCTTCTTGCTAATATCGAAGGCGGTCTTGTATTCTCTCGTGATGGTGATATGATGTGGATTTGCTCTAACTGTGGTCACGTTCATATCGGTAAGGAAGCACCTGAATTATGTCCTGTTTGTGCTCATCCAAAGGCATATTTTATGGTTAAGGCTGAAAACTATTAATTTTAACAAAAGTGGGGTTGAAAAAACTCCACTTTTTTTACGTATATTGTGACTCTATTTTATTGACATACAACATCTTACTATGGTAAAATATTTAGGAATGAAAATTCGGTTTTAATGGGTGATGAAATGAAACAATTAATTAAAAATGCAATAGTTTTTTATAACTCACAATTCATCAAAAAAGATATTTTAATCGACGACGGAATAATTGCCGATATTTCTGACTTTATAGCACCTGAATGTGCTGATTTTATCTATAATTTTGACAATAATTATGTTTTTCCCGGTTTTACAGATGTGCACGTGCATCTGCGTGAGCCGGGCTTTTCTTATAAAGAAACAATTAAAACAGGAACTCTTGCGTCTGCTCACGGTGGTTATACATCCGTATGCTCAATGCCTAATTTAAAGCCTGTTCCTGACTCGATTCCTCATTTGCAGGAGCAGATTGATATTATAAATAAGGATGCTGTAATCAATGTTTATCCTTATGCTTCAATTACTGTAAATGAAATGGGTGAGGAGCTTTCTGATTTATCGGGAATGGCTCAGATATGTATTGCTTTTTCCGATGACGGTAGGGGAGTTCAGAGTGACGAAATGATGCTTAATGCTATGAAAATAGCAAAAAAGCATAACAAAATGATTGTAGCACACTGTGAAGTTAATGATTTACTCAATGGTGGTTACATTCATAAGGGTAAATATGCTGAGGAGCACGGACATCGTGGAATCTGCTCCGAAAGTGAATGGAAACAGATTGAAAGAGATATTGAGCTTGTAAAGAAAACAGGCTGTGCATATCACGTTTGCCATATTTCTACAAAAGAAAGTGTTGAAATTATCCGTCAGGCTAAAAAAGACGGTGTTGACATCACTTGTGAAACAGGCCCTCATTACCTTGTGCTTTCTGATAAAGACTTACAAGAACATGGTCGATTCAAAATGAATCCTCCTCTTCGTGATGAAAGTGATAAACAAGCACTTATTGACGGTATTCTTGATGGTACAATTGATATGATTGCTACTGACCACGCTCCTCATAGTGCTGAGGAAAAGAGTAAGGGTCTTGAAAAGAGTAATATGGGTGTTGTAGGAATTGAAACTGCATTCCCTGTAATGTACACTCATTTTGTTAAAACAGAAATCATCACACTTGAAAGACTTATGGAATTGCTTTCGATTAATGCAAATAAGAGATTTAATATCGGCAGTTCAATTGAAATCGGCAAAAAAGCTGATTTGACAGTTTTTGATTTAGATAATAAATACACTGTAAATCCTGACGATTTTCTTTCAATAGGTAAAAGCACTCCTTTTGAAGGAATGGAAATTTACGGTAAATGCTTAATGACAATGTGTAATGGTAAAATTGCTTGGGAGGCTAAATAATGTACCAAGGTATATATGAAATAATCAGTAATAAAAAACTGACAGAAAGCATTTTTGAAATGGTGCTTGAGGGTGATACAACTTCAATAACTGCACCTGGTCAGTTTATTAATATCAAGCTTGAGGGCTTCTATCTTCGCAGGCCTATTTCAATCTGTGATTATGATGAGAATACAATCACAATTATTTACAAGGTTGTTGGTGAAGGTACAGAGGTAATGAGTAAGATGACAGCAGGAGAAATGCTTGATGTCCTCTGTGGTCTTGGAAATGGCTTTGATACCTCAAAATCAATGGACAAGCCTGTGCTGATTGGTGGTGGCGTTGGTGTTCCACCTATGTACAATCTTTGCAAAAAGCTTATTGAAGAGGGTAAGGATGTTACTGTAATTCTTGGCTTTAACAAAAAGGATGAAATCTTCTATGAGGATGAATTTAAAAAGCTCGGTGCTGATGTTAAGGTTACAACAGTTGACGGTTCTTACGGAATCAAAGGCTTTGTAACAGATGCACTTAAGGATACAGAATACACTTATTTCTACACATGTGGTCCTATGCCTATGTTTAAGGCTATTGAATCAACAGCTACTACAAGTGGTCAGTATAGCTTTGAGGAAAGAATGGGCTGTGGCTTCGGTGCTTGTATGGGTTGCTCATGCAAGACAAAATATGGCAACAAGAGAATCTGTAAGGATGGTCCTGTGCTTGAAAGAGAGGAAATTATATGGTAAACACAAAGGTTAATCTTCTCGGCATTGAAATTGATAATCCGATTATTCCTGCAAGTGGTACTTATGGCTTCGGTTATGAGTTTGCAGAGCTTTATGATATAAACATTCTTGGTACTTTTTCATTCAAGGGTACAACAAAAGACCCTCGATTCGGTAATCCAACACCTCGAATTGCTGAATGTAATGCAGGTATGATTAATTCTGTTGGTCTTCAGAATCCGGGTGTTGAAAAGGTAATCAGTGAAGAATTACCTAAGCTTGCTAAGGTATTCAATAAGCCTGTTATGGCAAATGTAAGTGGTTTTTCAGTTGAAGAATATGCTTACACTTGTGAAAAAATCAATGAATGTCCACAGGTTGGTTGGATTGAGGTTAATGTGTCATGTCCTAACGTTCATAACGGTGGTATGAGCTTTGGTACAGAGCCTTCTGCTGTTGAAAAGGTTGTAAAGGCTGTTAAGGCAGTTACTACAAAACCAATTATTATCAAGCTTTCACCAAATGTAACTGATATTGTTTCAATTGCAAAGGCTGCAGAGAGTGCAGGTGCTGACGGTATCAGCCTTATCAATACATTACTTGGTATGCGAATTGACATTAAACGTCGTCAGCCTGTTATTGCCAATAAAATGGGTGGTTTTTCAGGCTCTGCAATTTTCCCTGTTGCAGTAAGAATGGTATATCAGGTTTATGATGCAGTTAAGATTCCTATTATCGGTATGGGTGGTGTTTCAACTGCAAAGGATGTAATCGAGCTTATGATGGCAGGTGCAACTGCAGTTCAGGTTGGTGCTGCAAACCTTGTTGACCCATTTGCTTGTAAGACGATTATTGAAGAATTACCAAAGGAACTTGATAAGTTTAATATTAAAGATATAAATGAAATTATAGGAGGCGCACACTAATGGGTAAGGACGTAATTATCGCTTGTGACTTTGCGAGTAAAGAGGATGTTATGAATTTTCTTGATAAATTCACAGGCAGAAAACCATTTGTAAAAATCGGTATGGAGCTTTATTATGCAGAAGGTCCGTCAATCGTTAAGGAAATCAAGGCAAGAGGACATAAGATTTTCCTCGACTTAAAACTTCACGATATTCCAAATACAGTTAAAAAGTCAATGGCTGTTTTGTCAAATCTTGATGTTGATATGACAAACCTTCATGCAGGTGGTGCAATTCCTATGATGGAAGGTGCTCTTGAAGGACTTACAAGACCTGATGGCACACGCCCAATGCTTATTGCAGTAACACAGCTTACTTCAACAAGTCAGGAAGTTATGACAAGAGATTTGCTCATAAACGAGCCAATTGACGAGGTTGTTATGCACTATGCAAATAATGCGAAAATTGCAGGTCTTGACGGTGTTGTTTGCTCACCACTTGAGGCTGATAAGGTACATAACAGATGTGGTAAGGATTTCGTAACAGTTACTCCCGGTATTCGTTTTGCTGATGGTGACATTGGTGACCAGGTTCGTGTTATGACACCAGAAAAGGCAAAGGAAGCAGGCTCTGACTATATCGTTGTTGGCAGACCAATTACAGCAGCAGCTGACCCTGTTGCAGCTTATGAGCGTTGCGTTGCAGAATTTTGTGATTAATAGAGGAGAATAAAAATGGAAGCATATAAGAGAGAGTTTATACAGTTTTTAGAGGGTGCAGGAGTTCTTAAATTTGGTGACTTTACTGCAAAAAGTGGTAGAAAAATTCCATACTTTGTGAACGCAGGTATGATTAAAACAGGTGACCAGATTACAAAAATGGGTGAATTCTATGCAAAGGCTTATTTTGACAAGCTCGGCAAGAAGGAAGCTGTTCTTTACGGTCCTGCTTATAAGGGAATTTCACTTTCAATTTCAGCAGCAGTTGCACTTTCAAAGAATGGACTCAATGTTCCTTTCTTCTTTAACCGTAAGGAAGTAAAGGACCACGGTGAGGGCGGTACATTTGTAGGTTATGTACCTGAAGCAGGAGAAGAAATCGTTATTATTGAGGACGTTATTACTGCAGGTACTGCTATCCGTGAATCAATGGATATTCTCAGCCACCTTGACGGCACAAAGGTTATTGCAACATTTATTATGGTTGACCGTAAAGAAAAGGGTCAGTCTGAAAAGGGTGCAATGCAGGAAATCGAAGAGCAGTTCGGCTTCCCTGTATATTCAGTAGTTGATGTTTATGACATTATTGAGTACCTTGAAGAAGACGAAAAGAACGCAGAAAATGTTGAAAGAATTAAGAAGTACCTTGAAGTAAACGGTGCTAAATAATAAGGAAGATATATTATGAGAAGTCTTATTGATATTCAGGAGCTTTCAATCAGTGAGATTGACGAGCTTATTGCAGTCGCAAATGATATTATAGATAACCCTTCAAAATATTCTGAAAAGTGTAAGGGAAAAATTCTTGCAACACTTTTCTTTGAACCATCAACAAGAACACGACTCAGCTTTGAGTCTGCTATGTATAATCTTGGTGGTAATGTTCTTGGATTTTCTGAAGCACAAAGTTCATCTTCTGCAAAAGGTGAAAGCGTTGCAGATACAATAAAAACAGTAGGCTATTATGCTGATATTATCGCAATGCGTCATCCAAAGGAAGGCGCACCTATGGTGGCTTCTATGAACACAGATATTCCTGTTATTAATGCAGGTGACGGTGGCCATAACCATCCTACACAGACACTTACTGACTTGCTTACAATTCAGCGTGAAAAGGGTAGATTTGACAATATTACTATCGGTTTCTGCGGTGACCTTAAATTCGGTAGAACAGTTCACTCACTTATCGGTGCTATGTCAAGATATAAGAATGTAAAATTTGTTCTTATTTCACCTGAGGAATTAAAGGTTCCTGAATATATTAAGCAGACTGAGCTTGAAGCTAAGAAGCTTGAATATGTTGAAACAACATCACTTGAGGATGTAATGCCTGAGCTTGATATTCTTTATATGACAAGAGTTCAGCGTGAGCGCTTCTTCAATGAACAGGATTATATTCGTCTTAAGGATAGCTATATTCTTACACCACAGAAGCTTGAAACAGCTAAAGAGGATTTATGCATTATGCATCCGCTTCCTCGTGTTAATGAAATTTCTGTTGCAGTTGATAAAGACCCACGTGCTTGTTATTTCAGACAAGTTAATAATGGCAAGTTTATCAGAATGGCTCTTATTATGAAATTGTTGGAGGTAAAATAAATGATTATCGGACAGATTAAAGACGGAATCGTTATTGACCATATTACAGCAGGTAAAGGTATGACTCTTTACAATTTCTTGGGACTTGATAAGATTGATTGTCAGGTTGCACTCATTAAAAATGCTGACAGTGTTAAAATGGGTAAGAAGGACATTATTAAAATTGACAGAGTAATTGAATTGGATTTGGATGCTTTGGGATACCTTGACCCTGGTGCTACTGTTAACATTATTGAGGATTCTAAAATTGCAAAAAGATATGCAACAATTCTTCCTGAAAGAGTTGAAAATGTTATCAAATGTAAAAATCCTCGTTGTATTACAACAGTTGAGCAGGAGCTTCCGCATATTTTTACATTAAGAGATAAAGAAAATCGAGTGTATCGTTGCCTCTATTGTGAAAGCAAAGCAAAATAATATACAAAAATTCTTGTAAAAACTGTCGAAATTTCGGCACACGATTTATGATGTTTAATTGACATTAAATATCAGATTATATTATAATATTTATGTTAATTTAATCTTACCGTGTTACTGACGGAATTATGTGGAGCACCACAGAGGAGCACGGAATTTATTAGCCGACCGTCTGGGCAGTTCTACTTAAATGTTTAAGGATAGGACTGCCTTTTTATACTTTTTTAGGAGGTAAATATGAAAAAAGTAGGTATTTTAATGGGAAGCGATAGTGACCTTCCAATTATCAGAAAAGCAACTGCAGTTTTGGATGACTTAGCTATTCCATACACTGTAAATATTTATTCAGCTCATAGAACACCTGAACAGGCTCGTGACTTTGCACTTAATGCAAGAGGAAATGATTATGGTGCATTGATTTGTGCTGCTGGTATGGCTGCTCATCTTGCAGGTGCTATTGCAGCAAACACAACATTACCTGTAATTGGTATTCCTTGTGCTTCACAGTACCTTGATGGTATGGATGCACTTCTTTCAACTGTACAGATGCCTTCCGGTATCCCTGTTGCAACAGTTGCAATTAACGGTGGTGCTAATGCTGCTTTACTTGCTGCTCAGATTATTGCAGTTGAAGATAAAGCGCTTGCTGAAAAGCTTGACAAAATGAGAAAAGATGCTGCTGATGTTGTTCTTAAAAAGGACGCAGAGGTAATGTCAAAATTAAATTCATAAAATTTATATTTAATTTAAAGGAGCAAAAAAACTATGGAAAAGATTTACACAGGTAAAACAAAGGACGTATTTAAGCTTGATAACGGCAATTGCCTTCTTAAATTTAAGGACGATTGCACAGGTAAAGATGGTGTGTTTGACCCGGGTGAAAACTCAGTAGGTCTTACAATTGATGGTGTTGGTGATGTAAATCTCCGTATGTCAATTTATTTCTTTGAAAAGGTTAATGCTGCAGGCATTAAGACTCACTATGTAAACGCTAATCTTGATGATACAACAATGGAAGTTCTTCCTGCAAAGGTATTCGGTCATGGTCTTGAAGTAATCTGCCGTCATAAGGCTGTTGGTAGCTTTATCCGTCGTTATGGTGATTACATTGAAGAAGGTGCTGACCTTCCTGCTTATGTTGAAATGACATTCAAAAACGACGAAAAGGGTGACCCACTTGTAATTAAGGATGCTCTTGTTGCTCTTGGCGTTATGACTGATAAGCAGTATGAGGATATTAAGAAGATGACTCAGGATATTACTCAGATTGTTGCTGATGACCTTAAGGAAAAGGGACTTGTACTTTATGACATCAAGTTCGAATTCGGTTATGATCCTGACGGAAATGTAATGCTTATCGACGAAATCGCATCAGGTAATATGCGTGTTTATAAGGATGGTAAGTACATTGACCCAATGACACTTTCAGAGCTTTTCTTTGCATAAGGAGTAAAAAATGGGTGGTTTTTTTGGCGCAGTCAGTAAGTACGATTCAGTTTTAGATGTTTTCTTTGGTACTGACTATCACTCACATCTTGGTACTCGTCGTGGTGGTATGGCTGCTTACGATAAGAGTATCGGATTACAACGAAAAATTCATAAAATTGAAAATTCACCATTCAGAACAAAGTTTGAGAATATTTCTAATCAGATGAAGGGTAATTCTGCAATCGGTTGCATCAGTGATACTGATGCTCAACCATTGCTTATCCGTTCAAAGCTCGGTTTATATGCAATTTGCATTATTGGCTTAATCAATAATAAGGAAAAGCTTGTTGAGGATTACCTTTTCTCAAATGGTGGTCACTTTGGTGCAATGACAAATGAGGGTATTAACTCTACAGAGCTTGTTTCTGCATTGATTAATCAGAAGGATAATTTTGCTGATGGTATTGCATTTGCACAAAGTCTTATTGAGGGTACTGCTTCAATTCTTATTCTTAAGAATGATGGTAATATAATCTGTGCAAGAGATGCTCTTGGCAGAATACCTGTTTTAATCGGTCAGCGTGATGACGGATACTGTGTTTCATTTGAGGACTTTGCTTATAAAAAATTAGGTTATTCTGATTATAAGGAATTAGGTCCTGGTGAAATTGTTGAGCTTTCAACAGACTCTGTTACCGTTTTAAGAGAAGCAGGGCAGAAGATGAAAATCTGTGCATTCCTCTGGTCATATTACGGATATTCAACATCCTGCTATGAGGGTGTCAATGTTGAAGTAATGCGATATAAAAATGGTAAAATCATGGCTGAAACAGACTGTAAAAACGGTGTTGCACAGGATATTGACTATGTCAGTGGTGTTCCTGATTCAGGTACTCCTCATGCAATCGGTTATGCAAATAAAAGCAGAATTCAATTTGCACGTCCGTTTATCAAATATACTCCAACATGGGCTAGAAGCTTTACTCCTGCTAATCAGAATGAAAGAAACAGGGTTGCTAAAATGAAGCAGATTCCTGTTCACGATTTGATTCAGGATAAAAAACTCTTATTTGTTGACGACAGTATTGTAAGAGGTACTCAGCTTCGTGAAACAGTTGAATTTCTCTATGAAAATGGTGCAAAAGAGGTTCATATCCGTTCTGCGTGTCCACCAATTATGTATGGATGCAAATACCTTAATTTCTCTCGTGCAACCTCTGAAATGGAGCTTATTGCACGAAGCACTATTGCAGAACTTGAAGGTGAAGAAGGTTTCAAATATATTGATGAATATATCGATTCAAATTCTGTTCGTGGTAAAAATTTAAGAAAAGCAATTTGTGAGAAATTACATTTCACTTCTCTTGAATTCCAATCAATTGATGGCATTATTGATGCTATTGGTCTTCCTGCTGATAAGATTTGTACTTATTGCTGGAATGGAAAAGGTTAATTATAATTTTTAAATATTACTCTTCAAAAGGAGAACAAAAATGAAAAATTCTATGTCAGAAAGCTACGCAGCTGCCGGTGTTGATATTACTGCAGGCTATAAGGCTGTTGAACTTATGAAAAAACACGTTGCAAGAACTCGTAATGAGGGTTCTGTAGATGACGTTGGTGGCTTTGGTGGTTGCTTCGACCTTAGCTGTGTTGCAGGAATGGAGCATCCTATTTCTGTTTCAGGTACTGATGGTTGCGGCACTAAGGTTAAATTAGCTATCCTCATGGATAAGCACGACACTATCGGTATTGACGCTGTTGCAATGTGTGTTAATGATATTATCTGTGTTGGTGCAAAGCCATTATTCTTCCTTGACTACATTGCTTGTGGTAAAAACTATCCTGAAAAGATTGCTGAAATCGTTAGTGGTGTAGCAGAAGGTTGTGTTCAGTCAGGCTGTGCTCTTATCGGTGGTGAAACAGCTGAGCATCCTGGTTTAATGCCTGCAGAGGATTATGATCTTGCTGGTTTTGCAGTAGGTGTTGTTGATAAGCCAAAAATGATTGATAACAGTAAAATGGCTGTTGGTGATGTTGTTATTGCACTTCCTTCAACAGGTATTCATTCAAATGGCTTCAGCTTATGCCGTAAGGTTTTTGACATTGATAACAATAATCCAGAGCTTTATGTTGAGCGTGAAGAATTAGGTGGTAAGAGTATTGCTGAAGCTTTACTTGTTCCTACAAAGATTTACGTTAAGCCTGTTCTTGCTCTTATTGAAAAGGTAAATGTTAAGGGTATTTCTCACATTACAGGTGGTGGCTTCTACGAAAATATTCCACGTTCAATTCCTGATGGCTTATGTGCAAAGATTGATAAATCTGCAGTAAAGGTTCTTCCAATCTTTGATGTTATTGCAAAATGGGGCAACATCCCTGAACGTGATATGTTCAATACATATAATATGGGTGTTGGTATGAGCATTGTTGTTCCTGCTGACCAGGTTGAGCTCTCACTTTCAATTCTTAAGGAAAATGATATTGATGCTTATGTTATCGGTGAAATCGTTGAAGGCGACGAGAAGGTGCTTTTATAATGAGTAAGAATATTGTGGTTCTTGTTTCAGGTGGAGGAACTAACCTTCAGGCACTTATCGATGCTCAGAACAGAGGAGAGCTTGGAAATGGTAAAATTACTTGTGTAATTGCTTCTAAGGCTGATGCTTATGCTCTTACTCGTGCTGAAAATAACGGAATTAAAACAAGAACTCTTATTAGAAAAGATTATGCAGATATTTCATCATACAGCTGTGCTATGAGAGATTTGCTTTTAGAAGAAAAAGCTGATTTGATTGTATATGCAGGCTTTATGACAATACTTGATGAAAATGTTTGCGATACATTTGAAAATAAAATGATTAATGTACATCCTGCACTTATTCCTTCATTCTGTGGAAAAGGCTTTTACGGATTACATGTTCATGAAGAAGCACTTAAAAAGGGTGTTAAGGTTTCAGGTGCAACTGTTCATTTTGTTACTGCTGAATGTGATGCAGGACCAATTATTCTTCAAAAAGCAGTTGATGTTATGGAAGATGATACACCTGAAAGCTTACAGAAAAGAATTATGGAACAGGCTGAATGGAAAATACTTCCAAAGGCTGTAGGACTTTTCTGCGACGATAAAATTGTTGTGGAAAACGGTAAAACATATATAAAATAATCGGAGGTTTGAATAATGGAAATCAAATCACTTGAAAATGAACTTAATTCTCTCGCTTATCACGGTAGAGGTATTATTATCGGTAAAAGTGTTGACGGCAAAAAGGCTATTACAGCATATTTCATTATGGGTAGAAGTGTTAACAGCCGTAATCGTGTTTTTGTTGCTGAAGGTGATGCAATGAGAACAAAGGCTTTTGATGAGTCAAAAATGACAGACCCACATCTTATTATCTATTATCCTGTACGTGTTCTTGGTAACAAGACTATCGTTACAAATGGTGACCAGACAGACACTATTTATGACCTTATGGATAAGCAGATGACATTTGAACAAGCACTTCGTACTCGTGAATTCGAGGATGATGCACCAAACTATACACCAAGAATTTCAGGTATTATTCATCATGAAAACGGTGATATGAATTTTGCAATGTCAATTCTCAAATCTGCTGACGGTGACGGTAGCTCATGTCAGAGATATACTTACGCTTATTCAAATCCTCTTGCAGGTAAGGCTAAATTTATTCATACATATAAGTGTGACGGTGACCCACTTCCAAGCTTTGAAGGTGAGCCAAAAACACTTGAATTGCCTGATGTTGACATCGATACAATGACAGACATTATCTGGAAAAATCTTAATGAGGACAATAAGGTTTCTCTTTTTGTACGATACATCGACCTTGCTACAAACGAGGCTGAAACAAGAATCGTAAATAAAAATGTATAAGGAGAATTATGATGAAAGAATTTGAACTTAAATATGGTTGTAATCCTAACCAGAAGCCATCTAAAATTTATATGGAAGATGGCGCAGAGCTTCCAATTGAAATCCTCAATGGTAAGCCTGGTTACATCAATTTCCTTGATGCATTTAATTCTTGGCAGCTTGTTAAGGAAATCAAGGATATTTTAGGAATGCCTGCTGCTACATCATTT
>CAJGCX010000022.1 GCA_904501895.1 Clostridiaceae bacterium | reverse complement strand
GTTAAACGTGACGTTATCACAAAACTTCTTGATGCAGGTCTTTATCCATACACAAAGAGATACCTTGGTACATTCAACAACCACTTCTCAACAATCGGTCTTGTTGGTATGAACGAAGTTGGTCTTAATGCAAAGTGGCTTCAGGCTGATATGACAACAGAAAAGACACAGCAGTTTGCAAAGGATGTTCTTAATCATATGAGAACAAGACTTTCTGACTATCAGGTTGAATATGGTGACCTCTACAACCTTGAGGCAACTCCTGCTGAGTCAACAGCATTCCGTCTTGCAAAGCATGACCTTAAGTATTATCCAAACATTATTACTGCAGGTCGTGGTCCTGACGAAACACCATATTACACAAACAGCTCACATCTTCCTGTTGGTTATACACAGGATATCTTCACTGCACTTGATATGCAGGATGAGCTTCATACTCTTTACACATCAGGTACTGTTTTCCACGCATTCCTAGGTGAAAAGCTTCCTGATTGGCAGTCATGTGCAACTCTTGTAAGAAAGATTGCATCTAACTACAGACTTCCTTACTATTCAATTTCTCCAACATACTCAGTATGTAAGACTCACGGTTATATTGCAGGTGAAGCATTCACTTGTCCACACTGTGGTGAGGAAGCAGAGGTTTACTCAAGAATTACAGGTTACTATCGTCCTGTTAAGAACTGGAACGACGGTAAGGCTCAGGAATATAAGGACAGAAAGGTTTACGATGTTGAAAATTCACATCTTACACACGACGTTACTGAAAACGAAGTTTGTGAATGTGTAGCAGAGGAAAAGACAAACGCAGCTGACGGTACATTCCTCTTCACAACAGCAACTTGTCCTAACTGTAAAATCGCTTGTTCATTACTTGATAAAGCAGGTGTAGCTTATGAAAAGCTCCTTGCTAATGAACACGCTCAGATGGCTACTGACCTTGGAATCAAGCAGGCTCCAACTCTTGTAGTTATCAAGGATGGCGCAGTTTCAAAGTTTGCAGGTGTTTCTGATATTAAGAAATTCCTCAACGCTTAATTTAAGAATTAAGGGATTATAATTATGTATGATATTATAATAATCGGCGGTGGTCCTGCGGGGCTTACCGCCGCCCTGTATGCTTGCAGGGCAAATAAATCAGTTCTCGTTATTGAAAAGGGAAGCTTTGGTGGTCAGATTACATATTCACCAAAGGTTGAAAATATTCCCGGCTTTAATGAGGTAACAGGTAACGAATTCGCTGAAAAGCTTGTTGAACAGGTGCTTAATCAGAATGCAGAGGTTGAATGTGCAGAGGTGTTGAGCATCCGTGATGGTGATATCAAAACCGTTGTTACTGATTCAGGTGAATTTGAAGGCAAATCTGTTATTATTGCAACAGGTGCAAAGCACAGACTTTTAGGACTCGAGAATGAAGAAAACCTTGTTGGTGAGGGAATTTCATTCTGTGCAGTTTGTGACGGTGCTTTCTATGAAGGCAAAACAGTTGCTGTAATCGGTGGCGGTAATTCAGCGCTTCAGGAAGCAATTCTTCTTTCTGACCTTGCAAAGAAGGTTTATGTTGTGCAGAATCTTGACTTCTTCACAGGTGAACAGAAGCTTGTTGAAAAGCTTGAAAGCAAAGAAAATGTTGAAATTATTCTCGGTACAGTTGTTGAAAAGCTTATTGGTGAAAATGAGCTTAAGGGAATCACAATCAAGAATACTGCAACAGATGAAAGCACAGATTTAACACTTGACGGTATGTTTGTTGCAATCGGTCTTGTGCCACAGAATGATGCTTTTAAGGAAATTGTTACTCTTGATGAGCGTGGTTATGTTTCTGCAACTGAAAACTGCCTTACAAATGCAAAGGGCATTTTTGTAGCAGGTGACTGCAGAACAAAGAATATCCGTCAGGTTATAACAGCAGCAGGTGACGGTGCAGTTGCAGCTCTTGCAGCTTGTGATTATGTTGATGGTGTTCAGAGATAATTAAAGGAGATGAATCACCTGTGATTTACCCTATACCACAAAAAAATGAACTTACAGGTAAGGCGATTTCAGTAAACTCTGTTTCTGTTTCCGGTGAATTCAAGGAAATTGCAGAGAAGGTTTTTGGAAATTACAATATACCTTGCAATGATGGTTTAAGTGTTGTTTTTAAGTATGAAAACAGCAAGGAAACAACCTATGCAGATGAGATTTCTCGTCTTACTGATGAAAAATATATAATAGTTGCTTGTGAAAATGAGATTGTTGTTAAGGCATCTTGCGAAAAAGGTGCTTTCAGAGGTGCAAACACTCTTGCAAAGCTTATTGTAAAAAATGAGCTTTGTGAAGGTACACTTACTGACTTTCCTCTTTTCAGAAGACGTGGATACATTGAGGGCTTTTATGGTCCTACATGGGAAAACGGCAAACGCCTTTCTGTTATGAGCCTTATGGCATCATACGGAATGAACACATATTTCTATGCTCCTAAGGATGATATTTACCACAGAGCAAAATGGCGTGAGCTTTATCCTGCAAACGAACTTACACAGCTTAAAAGTCTTTTTAATTCTGCTTGTGAAAATTATCTTGATTTCCATTGGACAATCGGTCCTGGGCTCACATATAAATACACATCAGATGAAGATTTTAAAACACTCATTAACAAGATAAAGAGTGTGTATGATATCGGCGTTCGCAATTTTGGCCTTTTGCTTGACGATATTCCTTCAAAGTTCCAATATGAGGATGATGAAAAAGCATTTGACTCTGTCGTTGATGCTCACATTGACCTTGTGAATAAGACTTATGTGGCTCTTAAGGGAATTGATGCTTCAATTAATTTGACTGTATGTCCTACTCAGTACAGTGGTGACTGCAACGAGTATTACATTACAAAATTCGGTTCAAACATTCCTGTTGATGTTGATTTATTCTGGACAGGTGCTGAAATCTGCTCAAGAGTGCTTACGGTAAGAGAGGCAAATGAGCTCACAAATGCTACAAACCACAAACCACTTTATTGGGACAACTTCCCTGTAAATGACTGCGAAATGTTTCAGGAAATGCATTTAGGTGCATTGATTGGCAGAGATAAGGAACTTTACAAGCACTGTGAGGGCATAATTTCAAATGTTATGGAATATGCAGAATGCTCAAAAATTCCACTTATGACAATTGCAGATTATTTGTGGAATCCATTGGCTTACAATCCTGATGAGTCACTTAAAAATGCTCACAATGAAATGTTAGGAGATAAAGCAGAGAGCTTCTTCTACTTTGCAGACCACCTTGGCGTTTCTTGTCTTACACGATATTCATCACATTATATGGGACAGGTGCTCAGTGACGTTTCTTTCCTTGAAGCAAGTGGCGAAAAGGAAAAGGCACTTGAACTTTTGAACTCATATATAACAGAAATGAAAAAATGCCTTGCACTCATAAGTGATACGAGCGTACCACTTTTCGCAGAGCTTCAGAAATGGGTAAGGAAATTCTCAATGTGCTGTGATTTGCTTGATGATATCTATAAGGCAAAGGTAAATTCAACTCAGGAAAATTGTGAAAAGCTCGCAGTAAATCTGCAGAAATATAACAGCGACGGTACAATTCTTACAGGCTTTTGTTTAAGAGAAATGGCAGAAAAAACGCTGTTAAATATGTAATTTCAATTTGATATTATTTTCTTTATGATACATTCCTATGGGAAAAGGGTCGGCAGAAATGCCGGCCTTTTTTCATTTATATAAAGAATTCTAAACAGTATATTCAATAATTTTTTATCCATAATAAAAATGGTGATAAAATGAAAAAGGAAAATAAAAACTATATTAATCAATTGGAAGAAAGTGTAACGTATATCCCTGACAGTCCTGAAACGCCATCAGAAATGGTGAATAAATACGGAACTTACGAAATTCAGCCCACAGGTGAAACTGATAATGAGTTTCCGACAATTGCACAGGGACTCTCCAAAAACACAAAAAAGCCTACTGTAAAGCCTCTTGAACACAGCGAAAAGAATTAAAATTAAAATATTTTTAAAATTTTGAAAATTATTTTCAAAAAACACTTGACACCGTCGTTTTCCTTTGATATAATGACTCTTGCGTTCGAGAGAACGACCGATATGCGAGAGTGGCGGAATCGGCAGACGCGCACGTTTGAGGGGCGTGTGGTAATCCCGTACGGGTTCAAGTCCCGTCTCTCGCACCAAGGCTCAAATCTTTAGGGATTTGAGTCTTTTCTTTTTTATCTGTTGATGTAATTTTTAATTGAATTTATATGGGGCATTGTGCAGGGGCAGATGTCCTCGTCGGTCCGTTGTTGTTGCGTGTGGATTTGCGGGCTTTAAAAGCATTCCGATAACCATCAATTTACATTTTGTTTAAAATTATGTAATCATTTACCAATATTTATGGTATAATATATCCCTACTACAAATTAAGGAAGAATGAGATGAATTTTTTACAGAGATTACAGGAAATGCTTGGTCGATTTGCAGCGAAAATGCAACAGTTTATGGTGGGGAGATATGGCAACGACGAATTTACAATGTTTTTGCTTATTACATCCTTGATTTTTACATTTTTAGGAAACTTCAGACCATTAAAAATATTATATTTCATTGGCTTAATACTGGTATTTTATTCACTATTCAGAAGTCTTTCGAAAAAATATGAGGCAAGAAGGAAAGAGCTTAACTGGTATTTGCGATGGGCAGAAAAGCCAAAGGCTGAATTGAAGCTTTTGGTCAATAAAATCCGTGACAGAAAAACACATAAGTATTTCAAGTGTAAGGGATGTAAAACTGTTCTTCGTGTGCCAAGTGGTAGGGGTAAAATTGAAATAACGTGTCCTAAATGCAGAGCAAAGGTAATCAAAAAAACATAACAATAGATTTTGTTATAATATTTTTTGGAAAAAGTCCATTCAAACGGACTGTTTTTTCTGTTTTCTATTGATTTTAAAGGAAAAAGGTGATATTATACCTTCTGTACAGAACAAATGTTCGGTGCAGAAAGGAGGCAGATATGACTTTGGAACGGTTGGGACAGGAATATTTAAGACAGGCAGAAGATTTAAAGGGAGTGATAAAGAGTTGTTCTGCTCTTAAAAATGGCAAGTCGGGCATTGAACTTTATGAAATTAACAACAAAATAACAATACTCAAGGAAATGGAGCGAGAGGCGAGAATTACAGGTATGCAGTTGACGGAATATTATGAAAACAAGTCTGCAAAAAGGCGTTATCACCCACATAGATTTAATTGACAAAAGTGAATTTATAAGTATAATAATATTTATCAATATAAAATGAGGTGTTATGTGTGAAAAAACTTCTTGCATGTCTTTTCGCAATCATTATATTACTATTAAATATTATTCCTTGCTTTGCTGCATCACCTACACTTTCACTTGCTGCAAGTGATTATACAGTTAAGGCTGGTGATACTGTAAGCGTTACAGTATCATTGTCAGGTGTTTCAGATGTTTCTGCTATTTTGCTTACTGTGTCATATAACCCGGATGAATTTGAATTGCTTTCAGGTACAGAAAAAGCAGGAGGACTTTTCGCAACAGAATTCATTAAACCAGCTTCAGGTAGCATAACTTATGATGCTGATGCAAGTGGAGCATCTTCCAATGGCGGCACCGCGTTGTCTATGAAGTTCAGAGTAAAGAGCAATGCCGGCAAGGTTGGCGGTAAAATCTACGCAGTAATTAATACATCAACTGACGTAAATGACGTTACAACTACAAAGTATCCACGCTCAAGTATTACATTAAGCTGTGACCATTCAAAAATGAAGTGGGAAAAGAATTTTGATGCAACCTGCACAGAGACGGGACTTGAAATAGGAACATGTACCTGTGGATATTCTGCAACCCGTGAAATTGAAAAAACTGCTCATACATATACAAGCTCAACAATTAAAAAGGCTGCGACTTGTACCGAAACAGGTATCGAGGTGGGTACATGTACAGTTTGCGGTGCTAAGGGTGTTGAATCAAAAATTCCTGCAACAGGTCATAAATATACAGAATGGACAGTGAAACAGGAGGCTACTGCTGAAACAGTTGGTATTAAGGAAAGAACTTGTCAGAATTGTGGTGAGGTAGATACTCAGACTATTCCTACTTTGATTGAAGGAATCGACCCTGAAGATATTACTCAGCCTGAGGAAAGTTCAACTGAACCAACAACAGAATTTGAACCAATTTTCACACCGGAACCAACAACAGAAGATGACTATGAATATGAAACTGAGCCAACAACTGCACCAAATGGGATTTTTACCGGTGCTGTAGGCAGTGATATTGCATTAATAGTTGTAATTGCACTCGCACTTCTTCTTGTAATAGTGCTTGTAATGTATATTGCACTTATAATCCGTCAGAAAAAGAAATAATTTATCAAATCAACAAAAGACAGGTTTTTGCCTGTCTTTTTCTATTGAAATAGAATGTGTAATATGATAAAATACATTATATATGTTAAAAAGGGGATTTTGTGTTATGCCAAAATTTACAGAAAAGCTTGTAGTTGCAGTAATGAAGCTTGGTATGAAAATTGCAGGTGCCGATGTTTCTCAGGAAGAGGCTTTAGAGGCTCTTGGTGATGTGACCGTTACTGACGGTATGCCTGAGGTTTTGCGTGAGGCTGCTTCTGAAACTGCTGTTTTGCTTGAGAACAATGGTGTTCTTCCTTTTAAAAAGGGTGAAAAGATTTCAGTTTTCGGCAGAGTACAGAATGATTGGTTTTTCACAGGCTACGGTTCAGGCGGTGATGTTAAAAAGCCTTACGGTGTAAATCTTATTGAAGGACTTAAAAACTGTGAGGATTTGTGCCTTAATACTGAGCTTTCAGATATTTACGAAAAATGGTGCAAGGAAAATCCTATTGACCACGGTGTCTGGGGTCATTGGCCAAGATGCTATCCTGAAATGCCACTTGATGCTGATATTGTTAAGAATGCAAAGGCAAATAGTGATAAGGCAGTTTTCGTAATCGGACGTTCATCAGGTGAGGATAGAGAAAATGCTCTTGAAAAAGGTAGCTTCTATATAACTGATGAAGAAAGAATGGCATTACATAGAATTTGTGAGCAGTTTGATGATGTTACAGTGCTTCTCAATATCGGTTCTGTAATGGATATGAGCTGGCTCCGTGAATTCGGCAAAAAAATTGGCGCTGTTATGATAGTATGGCAGGGCGGTATGGAAAGTGGTAATGCTATTGCTGACTTGCTTTGCGGTAAGGTTAGCCCAAGTGGTAAGCTTACTGATACAATCGCAAGACGATATGAGGATTACTCATCATCATCGAATTTTGGTAATCGTGATGTTAATGTTTACGAAGAGGATATTTACGTAGGTTATCGTTATTTCGAAACATTTAATAAGGATGCAGTTGTTTATCCTTTTGGCTATGGCCTTTCATATACAACATTCAGCACAAAGTTTGAAAGTACTGAACAGACAGATGAGGGTATCACAGTTAAATGCAAGGTTAAGAATACAGGCAAGTTCAACGGTAAAGAGGTTGTTCAGGTTTATGTGTCAAAGCCTTGTGGTAAGCTTGGAAATCCTGAAAAAGAGCTTGTGGCATTTGCAAAAACAAAGGAATTAGAGCCAGGCAAGAGTCAGACAGTTAAGATTACAGTTCCTGCTGAACGCTTCTGGTCATATGACGATAACGGTGCTAGTGGTTATCCTTTCTCTTATGTAATGGAAAAAGGCGAATATTCACTCTGTGTTGGTGATAATGTCCGCAATGCAGAAAAGGTGTGGAGTTATTATCAGGAAGAAACTGTACAGACATTAAAGCTTAAGCAGACCTCAGCACCTCAGGTTCCTTTTGACAGATTTGTAAATACTGAGAACGGTTTAGAAAAACAGCCTGTAACATGCCGTCAGTACGATTTGAAGAAAATTATCCTTGAAAATATCGGTGAAGGTAAGGAAATTACAGGAGATAAGGGATATAAGCTGTCTGATGTTGAAGCAGGAAACGTTTCAATGGAGGATTTTGTAGCACAGTTGAGCCTTGATGAATTAGAAGCAATTTCAAGAGGCGACTATAAAATGGATAGTCCTCTTGGTGCAAAGGGTAATGCAGGTGCAATGGGCGGTATTTTACAAAGTCTTCGTGACAAAGGAATTCCACCGATGATTACAACTGACGGTCCGTCAGGTATCAGACTTTTATCATATTGCTCACTTATTCCTAACGGTACTGCTCTTGCAAGTACATTCAATACTGAACTTGTTGAAAAGGTTTATGCAAAAATAAGTGAGGAATTAAAAGCAAAGGGAAGTGATATTCTCTTAGCGCCAGGTATGAATATTCATCGTAGCCACCTTTGTGGCAGAAACTTTGAGTATTACTCTGAAGACCCTGTTGTAACAGGTCTTATGGGTTCTGCAGCAGTAAAGGGTATTCAGACTTGTGGCGGCAGTGCTTGTCCGAAGCATTATGCTTGTAATAATCAGGAGGTTAACCGTACAGGAAACGATTCAAGACTTTCTGAAAGAGCACTTCGTGAAATCTATCTTAAGGGCTTCGAAATCTGTGTAAAAACAGCAAAGCCAAATACAATTATGACATCATACAATAAAATCAACGGTGTCTGGGGACATTACAATTACGAGCTTTGTGAAAGACTTCTTCGTGAGGAATGGGGATTTGAAGGTCTTGTGATGACTGACTGGTGGATGCGTCCGTCAAAGAGCCAGGAATTCCCTAAATTACGTGACCAGGCGTACAGAGTTCGTGCAGGTGTAAACGTGCTTATGCCGGGTGGTGACAGAGTGACTAACGGTAAGCCAGATGGTACACTTTTGAAGACTTATGGCAAAAAAGACGGTATCACACTCTATGAATTGCAGAGAAATGCAAGCTTTGTTATGAAGCTTTGCATGAAAAAATATAAGTAATATAAAGGATGGACTGAGAAATGAAAAAGTTTTTATGTGTAATTGTTGCAGTTGTTATTGCATTATCTTCAATAACAATAATTGCATCTGCTGCTACACCAAATATTTCAATGACTGTAGATAACACAGGTGCAAATCCGGGTGATATTATTACTGTTACAGTAAAGGCAGCAAGTGGCTCAAACCTTGCTATTGCAACACTTAACGTGGTATACGATAATACTTGCTTTGCTCTTGTTGAGGGCTCTTTGACAGCGACAGATGCTATGGATGCAACTCTCAACGAAAAGTTTGCAGAAAACAAGGTGAGATATGTTGGCTGTCATATTGAGTATTTAGGTGCTGAAGCAGTACTTTTCACTGTACAGTTTAAGGTGCTTAAAAGAGGTGGAAGCATTTCAATTGAGGCAGAGCAGGTTGTTGCTATTGAAAAGAATTTCATTATGGAAGAGGAAAAGAATTTTACAAATGAAGTGAATGATAGCTTTAAGGATGACGTAATTACAATTGCTTGCCCACATACAAATAAGACAACTTATACAGTGGATATAGTTTCTTGCACTCAGCAGGGAAAAAATGTAGAGAGATGTGATGAGTGTGGCATGGAAACAGAAATTATTGTAGAAATGCTCCCTCACGATATGCAGAATGTGGTTATTAAGCCTGCTACTTGTAAAGAAACAGGAAAAGAGTGTAAAAAATGCTCAGTGTGT
The DNA here is from genome assembly GCA_904501895.1 of Clostridiaceae bacterium. Lineage (GTDB taxonomy): Bacteria > Bacillota > Clostridia > Oscillospirales > Acutalibacteraceae > Fimenecus. The sequence goes on along the minus strand of CAJGCX010000022.1, from coordinate 8,313 downwards.
GGCTTCGTTTCTGATGAAAAGGAAATTCCTGCACTTGACCATGATTTGAAAGAGTTTGTAAATGTAGAGCCAACATGTGAAAAAGATGGTGTTAAGACTCAGGTTTGCAACAACTGTGACTACATCAGTGAGGAAATCGCAATTCCTGCAACAGGCCACAGTGAGGGTGTGTGGATTGTTACAAAGCTTCCTACAAAGGAATCAGCAGGTCTTGAGGAAAAGAAGTGTACAACATGTGGCAAGACACTTGAATCAAGAGAAATTCCAAAAATCGAAGAATATAAATTGGGCGACGTAAACAGAGACGGATATGTTACAGCAGTAGACGCTCGTTATGTTTTGCAGAGTGTTGCAGGTCTTAGAGAATTTACATCTGTACAGAAGCTTGCGGGCGATATGAATAAGGATGGACAAATCACTGCAGTTGACTCAAGAATGATTCTCCAAATAGTGGCAGGAATAGCAAAGTTTTAAAATATTAAAAAAGTGTTAAACTGTTTCAAAAATGTTGACACTTGAAAACCATTGTGCTATAATCGAATCAACAATTTATGCAAATAAGCATATTTTGAACGTTGCTTTTGTGCAACAAAAATAAAATATTGGGCAAAGCCCTAAAAGGAAGGTAATCAAAATGAAAAAATTTGCAAGCGTTCTCTTAGCAGTTCTCGTTGCATTCAGCATGTTCTCATTTGTAGTATCTGCTGCTGCTCCATCACTTACAGTTTCTGCTGACAAGACAGATGTTAAGGTTGGCGACAAAGTTGTAGTTACAGTTGCTCTTGCTGAAAAGTCAGGTCTTGGTACACTTACAATCAAGGCTAACTACGATTCAGAAGTTCTCAAGGCAGTTGATATGAAGGCTGGCGACCTTGGTGCAACAGTTAACGTTAAGACAGGTATCGCAACAATGGCTGCTGCTGCAACATTTGAAACAGCAGGTACAGTTTGCGTTATGACATTCGAAGCTCTTAAGGCTGGCGAAGCTAACGTTACATTTGACGTAGCTGAAGCTACAGATGCTGATTTCGCAAACGTTGAAGTTGCTGTAAACTCAGTTAAGGTTACAGTTGCTGCTGAAGTAGTTGAAGAACCAACAGAAGAACCAACAGAAAAGCCAACAGAAAAACCAACAGAAAAGCCATCAGAACCAGAAGATCCTTGTGCAGACGGTCACAAGTGGAGCACATGGGCAGTAGAAAAGGTTGCTACATGTAAGAAAGATGGTCTTAAGGCTAGAAACTGTACAGTATGTGGCGAAAAGGAAACAGAAGTTATTCCTGCAACAGGTAAGTGTGCTTACAAGTGGGTTGTAACTAAGGAAGCTACAGAGAAAGAAAACGGCGAAAAGGTTCTTAAGTGCACAATGTGTGGTCACGTTAAGGAAAGAGTTGTACTCGCAGTTAAGGATAATAACAAAGAAGAAAACCTTCAGAGTCCAGCAATCCCTAACACAGACGCTATTGCATAATTAAAACTTAACAGTTTACTGACGGAGTCCAAAAGACTCCGTCTTTTTTTATTTCAATAAGGAATGTTAAATTATAATTTATAGGGGTCTTGCCTTCCCCTTGAGGGGAAGGTGTCACCGTAGGTGACGGATGAGGTGGAAATGTTGTTTTATTTGATAATTAACGGTTGCTAACGCAACCTACACCTCATCAGTCTGCTTCGCAGACAGCTTCTCCTCAAGGAGAAGCCTCAACGATAACCTCCAATTTACAACACATACTTTATCTCTTCCTTTCATATAATCTATGTAAAGGAGGTATTTTTATGACAGACGACAAAAAGGTGGTTAAAATGCCACACAGTGTAATTATGGAAGATAGGAAAAAACTGTCTGTTTCAGGTGTGACCGATATTGAGTCCTTTGATGAGCAGACTATAATCGCAATAACCGACTTGGGAGAATTGACAATTCGTGGTTGGAATTTGCATATAACACGTTTAAATCTTGAACAGACGGAGCTTTTGGTTGACGGTGAAATTTCCTCGCTTACATATACTGATGTGCGACCTCAGGCAAAGGGCTTTTTTGCAAAGGTGATGCGATGACGGACTACCTGTATGGCGTGAGTCTTGCAGTACAGACACAAAACTTCCTCTTATCCTTAGGCTTTGGCTTCCTTTTGGGGATTTTATATGATGCTTTCAGAATTATAAGGCTTTGCATATCCTCGAAAAAATCAGCAATAGTAATTTCAGATTTTCTTTACTGCGTTCTTTTCTGCTTTTTGTTTTTCATTTTTCTTCTGACAGTAAACGAGGGTCAATTCCGATTTTATCTTTTGCTTGGTTCAGGCATCGGATTTTCCGTTTATTATTTTTCTCTCGGTGTGTTAGTTTTTTCATTCAGTTCTGCAATAATCAGTTTTATTAAAAAGTGGTGTAACAGAGTTTTTAGATTTTTTTCTTATCCATTTTTGTGGGTGTTTGGAAAAATAAAAACGGTATTTGGTAAAAATGTGAAAAAATGCCAAAAAACTGTGAAAAAAATTAAAAATAAATCAAAAACCCACTTGAAAGTTAATAAACACTTGTTGTATAATTTAAATGTTAAAAAGCGTGTTCGGGTGAAAGACGAGCCTCAGGAGAAAAGGAGTGGTACCAATGGCTAATTCAAAATCAAAAGCACCAAAGAAGCAGAATAAAAGCTTTATTCTCACTTTGGCACTTGTTTTGCTTGTGGGCTATTTTGTGATTACTATTGTTGGCCTTCAGTTCTCTATCAAGGAGCGTCAGGATGTTCTGGAGCAGAAAAATGCTGTCTATGAAGAACAGGTTGATGAAAACGAACGTCTTCAGGCTATTGTTGACAGCGAGGATAAAAGCGAGTATCTTGAAAAAATTGCTCGTGAAAAGCTTGGCTTTATTAAGCCAAACGAAAAAGTGTTCTATGACGTTACACCCGGCGTGTAATTAGGAGGATATGCGGATTTATGCAAATTGACATCGGTTCAGTCCATGAGGGTACAGTCACCGGTTTAACAAAGTTCGGAGCTTTTGTAAAGCTTGAGAACGGCGCATCAGGTATGGTACATATTTCTGAGGTTTCAAATGACTTTGTAAATGAGATTTCAGAACACCTTGCAGAGGGTGATAAGGTTAAGGTTAAGGTTATCGAGATTAATGAAAAGGGTAAAATCAGCCTTTCAATTAAAAAGGCATTACCAAAGCCTGAAAAACCAAAATCACCAAAACCAAAAAAAGAAAATAACAGTAATCGTGGCTGGAAAGGAGCTCCTCAGCAGGAATCTTCAGCACCAATGTCTTTTGAAGATATGATGGCGAAGTTCAAGGCTCAGAGTGAGGATAAAATGAGTGACCTTAAGAGAAACTCAGACAAGCGTGGCGGAAATACCGGTTATCGCAGAGGTCCTAAGCAATAAAATTACGAAGGGGCAGGTAACTGCCCTTTAATTATATAAAATTGGTGAGATTATGAGAGGAATCAGTTGTCAGGAAATCACAAGTGCTGTAAAGGATTTGTGTATATCCACAAACAAAATTCTCCCTGATGATTTGGTGAACTGTATTTCCTGCGGTTATGAAAAGGAAGAAAAGGATTTACCAAAATCAGTTATGAGTGATTTGCTTGAAAACTTAAAATGTGCAAAGGAACTGAATATTCCCATCTGTCAGGATACGGGAATGGCAGTCGTTTTTGCTGAAATCGGTCAGGATGTGCATATTGTTGACGGAAGCTTTGAAGCTGCTGTCAATGAGGGTGTCCGTCAGGGCTATTGCGACGGATTATTGAGAAAATCTGTTGTTGCTGACCCACTTGAAAGAGTGAATACTAATGACAACACTCCTGCAATTATTCACACAAGAATTGTTGATGGTGATAAAATCAAGTTGACAGTTGCACCAAAGGGCTTTGGTAGTGAAAATATGAGCAGAATTAAAATGTTCACACCATCTGCAACAAAGGATGATATTGTTGATTTTGTTGTGGAAACAGTAAAAATCGCAGGTGGAAATCCTTGCCCTCCAATTGTTTTAGGCGTTGGTATCGGCGGAGATTTTGAGCAGTGTGCGTTACTTTCCAAAAAAGCACTTTGCAGAGATGTGAGTGTTTCAAATGAAAAGGAATTTTATTCAGAGTTAGAAAAGGAAATGCTCACAAAAGTCAACGAAACGGGTGTCGGACCACAGGGCTTTGGTGGAAAAACTACTGCTCTTGCAGTAAATATTGAAACAGCACCGACTCATATTGCAGGACTTCCTGTGGCAGTTAATGTGGGTTGTCACGTTACACGCCACGGCTGTAAAATTTTGTAAATATTGAACAAAAATTGTAAAACCTATTTACAATATATGTGCATTTATGCTACTATAATATTAGATAAATAGATTTTTATTTATCTGATTTTATAGCAAAGGAGATGTCATTGTGAACATTACTATTGTTGGACGCAAATGCACACCAAGAGAAAACTTTAAGGAAAGAGCTGAAGAAAAGCTTCGTAAGGTTGAAAAATTCTTCGGACCTGACGCAACGGCTAAAATCACAGCTACTGTTGAGAAAAATCAGAAAATCTGTGAGATAACTCTTGCGAAGAAAAGTATGATTTTCCGTGCACAGGAACGCAGTGATGATTTAGAGGATGCACTTGATATGTGTATTGATTCTCTTGTACGACAAATCAGAAAAAACAAAACAAGAATTGAGAAAAAGCTTCGTGATGTTTCCTTTGATGACATCCTTGCTGATATGGATGTGGAAGAAGAGGAGCTTGAGGTTGTAAGAACTAAAACAGTTATTTTGAAACCTGAAACAGTTGACGAGGCGATTTTACAAATGAATCTTATCGGTCACATGTTCTATATGTTCCGTAATGCAGAAACTGACAATGTCTGTGTTGTTTACAGAAGAAATGACGGTGGCTACGGACTTATCGAACCCGATTTTGAATGATTTAAGATAACTCAAGGTGGCGGGGAAACTCGCCATCTTTTTTTAAGGAGAAAATAAAATGACAAGCAAGAAAAAAGACATAAGGTTATATACAATTATTCCACTTTCAGTAATTGTGGCAATTCTTTCATTCTTTATGCCGTATAAAGAAGCTGAAATTATGGAATGGTATCGTGAAAAGTCCATTGACCACGATATGAAAATCACCATGAACCTTGATGACCTTGGTGACGAATTTGACGGCTTCGGCTGTTCATCCTGCTGGTGGTCACAGGTTGCTGGAAACGGTGAAAATGCTGAGGAAATCGCAAAGCTTCTTTATAGCGAAGAAGGTCTTGGACTTAATATCTATCGTTATAATATAGGTGCAGGTTCAAAGGATAATTTCAAGGATACTATCTGGGACCCTTGGAGAAGAAGTGAAAGCTTTTATGTTTATGATTACGAAACTGAAACAGGCTATTACGATTTTTCACGTGATGCAAATGCTCAGGCATTTTTAGACCTTTGTCTTTCTTACGGATGTATTGACACAGTTGTTCTTTTCGCAAATTCCCCTCACTATTCAATGACAAGAAATAATAAGACAGGTGGTAACGATAACTGGTGGGTTTGTAATCTTCCTGAAGAAAATTATGAGGCCTACGCAGACTACTTCCTTACAATTACAGAATACTTTATTGAAAAAGGTGTTCCCGTTAAGTACATTAGCCCTATAAATGAGCCAAACTGGTCTTGGGGTAACAGCGGTTATGCAGGTCAGGAAGGATGCTTCTATGGTTCTGAAGAAATCTACGGTGTTTATAGAGCTTTTGCAAAGGAAATGGCAGAAAGAAATATCGAAGGTGTTCTTCTTTCAGGTCCTGAATCAGGTGAAATCAGCCACAGAACTTATGAATGGTTCGAATATCTTTACAATGACCCTGAAATCCGTCCTTATTTAGGTAATCTTTCATACCACAGCTACTGGACAGATAACAATGTATATAACAAAATCGGTTTAGGTAACTGGATTGAGGCTACAACTCCTGATATTCCAGTTGAAATGTCAGAATGGTGTGAACTTCCTTGTAACTCATCAATCGACTCAATTCAAGGTGCACTTATTCAGGCACGAGTTATGGCAAATGACCTTAACTTCACAAATGTTGACTCATGGACAGCGTGGGTAGGTGTTAACGGTATCGGAATCGGTGCTGATGGCAAGGAATATTCTGACGGACTTTTGGTTGCAACTGACGGAAATATCAGCGATTTCAAAATTCCTATGAGATATTATGCAGTTGCTCATTTCTCAAAATTCATTCCTGTTGGTAGCCGTAAGGTTGCTACAGAAAAGGATATTTACGATTTTATTGAGGAAAAGGATGCAGAGGGTAATATTATCGAAGCAAACTATATTACAAATCAGGTTGCATACTTAACTCCTGACGGTAAGGTTGTACTTGTCATTACAAACGAAGGTGCCGACAGAGATGTTAAATTCAAGGTTGACCGTGATGATATGACAGTTTATACAACAACTCAGGAAATGCAGCTTCAGGAAACTTACTCAGGCAATAAAAAAGGAATCACAATCCCTGAAAACAGCATTACAACCATTGTTTTTGAATAAAAGTTATGACGGAGTCGAAAGGCTCCGTCATTTTTAATGATACTCCATTCCGAACATTTCCACGCAGGCAGGGGAGAGTCGGTCGTTGACTAAATCGAGGATATTAATGTCTTGTTTTGTAATAGGTGAGAATTTACGCACTGATTCGAATATCATAATGGCTTTTGTATGCGAATGACCTTGTTCAATTAGGAATTTTCCGTTCATTTTTTCACTTGCCTTACGAACAAAAGAAAGACCCTTTCCATTGTGGGCTATATTCTCAAAACTGCCACCACTCAAGACTTCAAGTCGTGAACTTTTAAATCCGTTCACCGTTTTCACTGTGACTAAAGTTTCTTTGCCATAAAGATAAGCATTCGACAGAAGATTTAAAAGTGATTTTGATATAAGTCGTCTGTTTCCCTTGATATAGCAGGGCTCATCACCACAGAAAATGAAGCTTATTCCGGAGGCTGACGCTAAAATATCGCAAGCAACGGTTAATGATTCTGCAAGTGAGGTCAGCTCAACCTCCTCGGTTGTGCATTGAAAATTTTCACAAAGCTCAAGCTGACGAAGTGAAATATATAGGTTGCGTAAAAGCGTTTCATCGTTTTCACGAAAGGATTTGTCAAAGAAGTATTGCATTTTTTCACGGAGGAATTGGATTTCATCGGTATAGATGACAGATAAATTCTTGTAATTCATTGAAAAACGACCTCCCATACTATAAATTTTATACCCTTTTTGCTTGAATATTCCTTGATTTTTATAATTCTTGACAAAAAATTCACAAAAAGGGAAAAATTTCAAAAATACTCTTGCATATTTGCACAAAAAGATATAAAATAATACTGCACTAATGCGAAATAATATTAGTAATAATTTTTTTGGAGGAATTCAAAATGTCAGTTAAAGTTGCAATTAACGGCTTCGGCCGTATCGGACGTCTTGCTTTCAGACAGATGTTCGGCGCAGAAGGCTACGACGTAGTAGCAATCAACGACCTTACAAAACCATCAATGCTTGCTCAGCTTCTTAAGTATGACACAGCACAGGGTGGCTACTGTGGTAGAATCGGCGAAAACCTTCACACAGTTGAAGCAGACGACGAAGCAGGTACAATCACAGTTGACGGTAAGACTCTTAAAATCTATGCTAAGGCTAACGCTGCAGAACTTCCTTGGGGCGAAATCGGTGTTGACGTAGTTCTCGAATGTACAGGTTTCTACTGCTCAAAGGATAAGAGCCAGGCTCACATCGATGCTGGTGCTAAGAAAGTTGTTATTTCAGCTCCTGCAGGTAACGACCTTAAGACAATCGTATTCTCAGTTAACGAAGATACACTTACAGCAGATGATACAATCATCTCAGCTGCTTCTTGTACAACAAACTGCCTTGCTCCTATGGCAAAGGCTCTCAATGATTATGCTCCAATCCAGAGCGGTATCATGGCTACAATCCACGCTTACACAGGCGACCAGATGATTCTCGACGGTCCTCACAGAAAGGGCGACATGAGAAGAGCTCGTGCTGGTGCTGCTAACATCGTTCCTAACTCAACAGGTGCTGCTAAAGCTATCGGCCTTGTTATCCCAGAACTTAACGGCAAGCTCATCGGTGCTGCACAGAGAGTTCCTGTTCCAACAGGTTCAACAACAATCCTTACAGCAGTTGTTAAGGGTGCTGACGTTACAGTTGATGGCATCAACGCTGCTATGAAGGCTGCATCATCAGAAAGCTTCGGCTACAACGAAGACCCAATCGTTTCTTCAGACGTTATCGGTATGAG
>CAJGCX010000021.1 GCA_904501895.1 Clostridiaceae bacterium | reverse complement strand
GTTCACTTCAGTATGGCGCTGACGGTTATGAAAAGATTTTTGATAGAGTTGAAGAATGAGTTACGGTATTTTTTCTTACAGCTATGACATTTTAACAGAAAATGTTGAATATGAAAAAATCGCCCATAAGATTTGCTCTCTGTTACACAGAAACGGTGTTGACGGAGGGCTTTTGCTTGACCTTGGCTGTGGCACAGGTACGCTCTCATTTTTAATGGAAAAGCTGGGCTTTGACATTATCGGTGTTGATGCAAGTGAAGATATGCTTATGGTGGCAAACGAGAAGAAATATGAGGAAGAGTCCTCTGCTATGTTTCTTTGTCAGAAGGCTGAAGAGCTTGACCTTTTCGGCACTATTGACTGTGCTGTTTCTTGTCTTGACACAATCAATCATATTGACAGTATTGAAAAGGTTGAAAAAGCACTTTCTCTTGTATCTCTTTTTATGAATATGGGTGGTATTTTTATCTTCGATATGAACACTCCATATAAGCACAAGGAAATTCTTGGAAACAACACATTCATTTACGATATGGATGAGGTTTATTGTGCCTGGCAGAATTCACTTGATGAGAAAAATGGCAAGACGGATATCGACCTTGACTTTTTCATAAAAAATGAAGATGATAAATGTTATGAAAGATATAGTGAAAGCTTTTCTGAATACATTTACAATATTGATGAAATTAATAAAATAATTAAAAAATGTGGTTTCACACTTATTGAGACAAATGATGATTACAGTGAAAAGCCTGTAACAGACACCACAGAAAGAATTACTTTTGTTTGCAAAAAAAATGAAACTATTTTTAAGGATGAACTGAAATGAATAAATTAGTAAGAATGATTTCTGAAGACGGTACACTTTACTGTCTTGCACTTGACTCAACCGAAATGGTGAGAGAAATGCAGAATACTCACAACACCTCAAAGGTTTGCTCTGCTGCATTAGGAAGACTTATAACGGGTGCTTCTATGATGGGTGCGCTCTTAAAGGGTGAAAAGGACACACTCACTCTTAAAATAAGTGGTGGTGGTCCTGCTGCTCCTGTTGTTGCAGTTGCAAATTCAAAGGGTCAGGTTAAGGGCTATATCGGTGATTCACGAGTTAATCTTCCTCTTAACAACAAAGGTAAGCTTGATGTTTCAGGTGCTGTTGGTAAAGACGGATTTTTAACAGTTATTAAGGATTTAGGACTTAAAGAGCCTTACTGCGCACAGACACCTATTATTTCAGGTGAAATTGCAGAGGATATTACTGCATATTATGCAACAAGTGAACAGACTCCTACTGTTTGTGCATTAGGTGTACTCGTTGACCCTGAAACTGAAAACGTGCTTTTAGCAGGTGGATTTTTAATTCAGCTTTTACCTACTGCAGGCGAAGACACAATTTCACTTGTTGAAAAAAGTCTTGAGGGCATTAAACCTGTTACAACAATGCTTGCAGACGGACTTACTCCTGAACAAATCTGTGAAACTGTTCTTTCTGAATTTAAAATGGAGCTTCTTGACACACAGAATGTGGAATACAGATGTGATTGCAGTACAGAAAGAGTAACACGAGCACTTATCAGTGCCGGTGAAGATGGTCTTCGTGAAATGGCAGAGGATGAGCAGACTGAAGTTTGCTGTCATTTCTGTAATAAGAAATACATCTTCCCAAGAGAAAAGATTTTAAAGCTTTTAAAGGAAGCAAGTAAATAAACAATAAAAGGTGGAGAACGAATCTCCACCTTATTTTTTTTACAAAAGAAGGAACGGTAAGATTTTACTCCTACCGTTCTTTTTATATCATCTGAAATTATGATGCTGCAATAAGTGCGAAAACAGACTTAAAGAAAGTGAACAACGCTGTGATAAATGGTGTTTCATAACGGTCTGTTGTGTCCATATTATCCTCTGTCATTGGTGAAATAGTACTTGTTGCATCATCATAAACCATAAACTGAGGGTATTCAGGATTGCTTTCGATATTGAAATCCTTGTTGTTGACAATATCACTTACAAGACCATTGATACATTCAGGAAATACAGTATGCTCAAGATTCTTTACATACCATGTTGTATCTCTTGAAAATCCCGTTGAAGCGTCAATCTGACAATCAGGTGAAATGTACTTATCTGTTCCGTTAATACGTGCTTTCAAAATATATATTGGTGAAAGTGTATCTTCGGTATTTGAAGTAGTTGCACCAAATGAACTTTCGCGAACAGTTACCATACCGTCAGCAAGTTCATCTGCATTTTTTGCGATAGGATAGTTTGTATAACCATACTTAACGATATTTGAGAATTCAATGCCCTGCTCCATCTGTGCTGTAGCATTTTCTTCAAATGGTACTCGAACATTGTTATAGTAATACTCGATTTTTTCAATAAGACCTGCATATTCGTTAAGGTCTTTACCATAGAAAACAGTTTCCATAGCACGGTCATAGTCCTCAATTGAAACCATTGTCCAATATGCAGGGAATGTGCCGTAACTTTCAACCATAATTCTTGGGAAAATGTCAAGATAAATATCTTCAACAACATTGTTAACAGCCCAGGAGAGAATATCTGTGCCATAAGTGTAATTCATAAGAGTTACAAGTGACTGAATAAGGTCTGTAACCATTTCACCAAGACCTAAGTCAATATCATATACGAAATTTTCAATTGCATCAGCGTTAAGGTAAAGCTCACCTGTAAACATTTTACTGCAAGGTGTCGCACCATAGGCAGCACTTGCATAATGAATAACATCAGAAACGTGTCCGAGATTACCATATTCATACATATATGCTGAAACGATATTTGAACCAAGGCAACGGCCATAAAGAGCAACCTTATCAGAGCCTGTTATCTCCATAACAGCCTGCACATACTCGTGAAGCTTGTCAGATGTTTCAAATGGGTCAACACGCCAGTCGTAATAGAACATATAGTCTGTTGCACCGTTAACTCCGTCAGCAGCTGCCATTGCAATCTCTTCTCTTGACCATGAGGTTTCTGCATAGCTACCGTCAGATGCCTCACCATTTTTATCAAGAGCCATTTTGCTGAAGATAGGTGATACAATTTCATAAAGCACATCACAGAATTCGTCCCATTCCTGTGTGAAGAATGCTTCTGCAAATACAGGGAGCATAACCTCAGTTTTTTCAGCAATATATCCTTCCGGAATCTGGAAAGGGAAAAGCTTTTCTGTTTCGCCATTTTCATTTGTTCTGACAATATGTGTTCCTGTACCCACAACGTGAACAACAGGAATCTGTGTTCCGTCAGGAGTTGCATAAACAAGTGGAGCTGCACCGATTACAGCAGTAACAGCCATAACCAATGAAAGAACGAGTGATACAATCTTTTTCATTACTACACCTCTTAATACTTATTATTTTGATGTTGACATCTGTCAATTAATTTTATTTTACCATAAAAATAAATAAAAAGCAACACTTATTCAACTTTGTGTTTAAAAAAGACAGGCTGTGATAAGCCTGTCCTTGATTTATTATTTAATTAGTCAACTTTAATTGTCCAACCGAATGTATCTTCAAGCTTACCATACTGGATACCTGTAAGAGTATCGTAAAGTTTCTGTGTAAGCTCACCGATTTCAAAGTTGTTGATTTCAACAACATCGTCCTTATAACGAAGTGAGCCAACAGGAGAAATAACTGCTGCAGTACCTGTACCGAATACTTCTTCAAGAGTACCGTTCTTACCTGCTTCCATAACTGTATCGATAGCAAGCTTACCTTCGTTTACCTTATATCCCCAATTCTTGAGAACTTCAATACAGCTCATTCTTGTAATACCTGGAAGAACTGTACCTGATGTTGCTGCTGTGTAGATTTCGCCGTCAAGCTTGAACATAATGTTCATAGCGCCAACTTCTTCAACATACTTTCTTTCAACACCGTCAAGCCAAAGAACCTGTGAGTAACCAAGCTTATGCGCCTTTTCACCTGCTGCCATAGAAGCTGCATAGTTACCACCACATTTGATAGCACCTGTACCACCTGGACAAGCACGTACAAATTCTTCTTCAACATAAATCTTAACAGGGTTAAGACCTTCTGCATAATAAGCACCTGATGGTGAGCAGATAATGATGAACTGATATTTTGCTGATGCCTTAACACCGAGAACACCTTCAGTAGCAATTGTGAAAGGTCTGATATAAAGGCTTGTGTCAGGCTCTGATGGAACCCAATCCTTATCAACTGCAACGAGAGCCTTAACAGCATCTACGAAATCAGCAACAGGAATCTGTGGGATACAGAGTCTATCATGAGTTGACTGCATTCTTTCAGCATTCTTATCAGGACGGAAAAGCTGAACACTACCGTCTGAACAACGATAAGCCTTAAGACCTTCAAAGCACTCCTGAGCATAGTGGAAAACAAGTGCTGATGGGTCAAGAACTAATGGCTGATATGGTACAACTCTTGCATCGTGCCAACCCATACCCTCATCATAGTCCATAATAAACATGTGGTCTGTGAAAATATGACCAAAGCCTAAATTTTTCCAGTCAGGCTTCTGTTTAGGTGTTGTTGTTTTCTGAATTTTGATTTCCATTTTAGAACATCTCCAATTATGTAAAATAAATATTTTATTAGTTTATTTAGGCTTGTAATTAGGAACAAGACGTTTAAGATAATCACGTACCTCATCCGGTTTCAAATCAACAATTGCCTTAATATCCTTTTCAAGCTGTTCGTCATCAATTTCCAATGGCTTTGTGACGAAAATCTTGTCATTACCTGTTTTCTTTCTTTCATCAAGCTCTGCTTCTAAAGAAAGCTCTTCATAAAGCTTTTCACCTGGACGAAGACCTGTAAACTGAATGTCAATATCCTTATATGGCTCAAAGCCTGAAAGTCTTATAAGATTCTCAGCAAGAGAAACAATTTTAACAGGCTCACCCATATCGAGAACAAAAATCTCGCCACCCTTTGCAAGACCACCTGCCTGTACAACAAGCTGACTTGCCTCAGGAATTGTCATAAAGTATCTTGTAATGTCAGGATGAGTAACTGTAAGCGGACCACCGTTTTCAAGCTGTTCCTTAAAAATCGGAATAACGCTACCGTTTGAACCGAGAACATTACCGAAACGTACAGCCGCAAACTTTGTGCCCTTTGTAATCTTACTGAAATGCTGAACAACAATCTCGCAAACTCGTTTTGAAGCACCCATAACATTTGTAGGATTAACAGCCTTGTCAGTTGAGAGAAGAACAAAATTTCTTACTCCGTAATCGTTTGCACAAGTAGCTGTATTGTATGTACCTAAAATGTTATTTTTAACAGCTTCATAAGGGCTATCTTCCATAAGAGGAACGTGCTTATGAGCAGCAGCGTGGAATACTGAGGAAGGATTAAACTCCTCAAACACCTCACGAAGTCGTCTTATATCACGGACAGAGCCGATACGGATTTCAATCTTCGGTGCACCACAATACTGTCTGTCGAGAGCATTTTTAAGAGTGAAAGCATTATTTTCGTAAATATCAAAAATAACGATTTTTTCAGGGTTGTATCTTGCAATCTGACGGCAAAGCTCACTACCGATTGAGCCACCGCCACCTGTTACAAGAACAGTTTCGCCTGTAACATACTTACAAACATCAGGGTCAAGCTGAACCTCAGGACGGGATAAAAGGTCAAGAACATCAACCTTACGGATTTTGTCAGTAAATGACTTATTAATTCCACCGTACTCATCAACATTTGGTGCTAATTTAAGGCTACAGCCTGTTGACATTGCAATATTTAAAATTTCACGCTTTCTTTCAGGTGAAATTAAGTTGATACAGAAAATAATTTCGTTTATATCGTAATCAATAGCAAGCTTTGGAATATCCTCTGTCCTACCTGCAACAGGGATGTCACGGATTCTCATTTTCTGTTTTAATGGGTCATCATCAACGATACATACAGGAGAACCGAATTTATAGCCAGACAAATTCATTTCATAAAGAACTGCATTTGCCATATTACCGGCACCGATAATCATAATATTCTTATTAACGGCACCTGCACGTCTTTTTGAATTACTGCGTACTGCTCTGTAAGCCTTATAGCATGTTCTTGCACTGACACATAAGAATGTAATAAGCAAGAAGGCATCAACATAAGCTGCCAAAGGAAGGCAGTTTATACCAAACACAAAACCAGCCTTCATAAAAATATAGTCAACAATGAAAGTGAACAATGTACCAAAACCTGCACATATAACGGTTTTTGTCACCTCAAGGAAGCCCATATATCTCCACAAGTTTTTATAAAGCCTTGCAATGAGGAAAAGGCCTATATATATAATTGTTACATATGGTATTCTTGCAACGAGCATTTCGTAGTTTTCAGGAGATAAGTTGAAATAGAAATGCAATAAAACCGATGCATAATATGCTCCGTTGACAACGATAAGGTCAATGAGCATTAATACCATCTGTTGTATTCTTGAATAAGTAAAAAACTTTTTCAAAGAATCACCCCACAAAATTATCCATTATAATTAATTATTTATTTTACTCCTCTTTTAAAACATTGTCAATGGAATGCGTTGAAAATTCCTTATAATTATAGTATATATTTTTTCTTTACAATGACAGTATAAAATGGTAAAATTATTATATATGTGTAAGTGAAGGAGACTTTTAAAATGATAGGCTTAGGAAAATGGACAGGCGATATAGAAACTTCTATGCTTTGTGGCAATGCAATCGTTGAAATTACTGACAAAAATGGTGAATACGATTTTTCCGTTACTGTGCCATCTCTTAAGAAGCTCCCTAACTTCAGGGTCTATGACATAAAGGAAAACGGAAACTGCCTTTCAGGTAAAGCTGAAATTGACCTTATGGGCAAAATGGTGGTTGATGTTGCTGTTGAAATCAATGGCGATACTTTTACGGGATATATAAAAGTTCCTTTCTTTGGAAAAATTGAGATTAAAAATGGAAAGAAAATAGGCTAAGTTTGCCTTATGGCAAGTGAAGTTGTTTACACAGTGAAGTTACCTTGTAGTGAAGTTGCACTTGATGGTGCAGTGCAAACTTAACTTCACTTTGCATACCAAAACTTCACTCTATAAGAACTTCACTTTGCAAAGCAAAACTTCACTGGGAGTATAGTTATGAAAGAGTCTGAAATTCGAACACGTGCAAAGGAATTATCTATAAATATCTTTGATATTTGCGATACAATTGAGACAAGAAAAGGTCGTGGCGTTCTTGTAAATCAAATTATTCGAAGTGCAACATCAATTGGCGCTAATCTTCACGAAGCAAACTATGCTGTTAGCAAGGCCGACTTCATTAACAAATTACATATTGCATTAAAAGAATGCTATGAGACAGAGTATTGGATTGACTTGTTGTTCTCCACTAAATGCATTGATGAGAAAACAACTCAAGCCTTACTTCAACAAAGTGGAATAATCCGTAGAATGTTAGTAAAATCCATAAACACAGCGAAAGAGAATGTTAAACAATGAAAAGCAAAACACAAATCTGTCCTCACGCTAAGAAGTGTGGTGGATGTCAATTATTAAATCTTACATACGAAGAGCAATTACGTCACAAGCAGGTCAAAGCAATTCGTCTGCTTGGCAAATTTTGTCATGTGCAGGAAATTATCGGTATGGAAAATCCGTATAATTACAGAAACAAGGCACAGTATGCTTTTGGTCGTGGCAGAAAAGGCGAAACTATTGCAGGTGTTTATCAGTCATCAACTCACAAAATTGTTGATATTGAAAAATGCATGCTTACTGACCCTAAGGCTGACGAAATTGCTAACACAGTTAAAAAGTTATTGAAAAGCTTTAAAATGAAGCCTTATGACGAAAACACAAGACAAGGATTTTTAAGACACGTTTTAGTTAAAACTGCCTTTAAAAGTGGTGAGGTTATGGTGGTGCTTGTAACAGCAACTCCTCAATTCCCCTCAAAGCGTTCATTTATCAATGCTCTTGTGGGCAGACACCCTGAAATCACAACAATTGTGCAAAATGTGAATAATAAATTTACAAGTATGGTGCTTGGTGATAAGAGTGAGGTCCTTTATGGTGACGGTAAGATTACAGAGGAACTGTGTGGTCTTAAATTCCGTATTTCACCAAAGGCATTTTATCAGATTAATCCTGTGCAGACCGAGGTTCTTTATAACAAGGCACTTGAATATGCTGATTTTGACGGTAGTGAAAGAATTATTGACGCTTATTGTGGTACGGGTACAATCGGACTTATTGCAAGTAAAAATGTTAAAAGCGTTTTAGGTGTTGAAATTAATAAGGATGCCGTTAAGGATGCTAAGGAAAATGCAAAGCTTAACAGCATTGATAATATCAAGTTTTTTGCAGCAGATGCAGGAAAATTTATGGTTGATTTGGCAAACAATAATGAGCAGATTGATGCAGTTATTATGGACCCTGCGAGAGCAGGTAGTGATATTCCGTTTTTGTCATCTCTTGTAAAACTCAGCCCTAAAAAGGTTGTTTATGTAAGCTGTAATCCTGAAACACTTGCAAGAGATTTGATGTATTTAAGCAAAAACGGATATAAGGTGAAAAAAATCCAGCCTGTCGATATGTTCCCACACACAGACCACGTGGAGTGTGTTGCACTTTTGATGCGAACACAATGAATTGAAAAAATCAAGATTTTTAAAACAACCCCTCAGTCACCCTGCGGTGACAGTTCCCCTTTTAGGGGAGCCAAGTAGTGAAATAAGGAGATAATATTTATGGGACTTTTTGATGTTTTTAAGAAGAAAGAGCCGAAGACAGAAGAGCAGGAAAGAATGGAATATTTATGGAACTTATGGCGTCTTGAAGAAGTGCCTGAGCCATACAATACACTTATGACCTACTACAAGGAAATCAAAAAAGGTGGTCATACAAGATTTTTCATAAACATTGCTTTCTGTGGTGAGGTTCAGAAGGCTGTTGAAAGAATTGGTGCCTTGCTCCCTTCTGTACTTTGTGAAAACTTAAATACAGCATATTCACACTATGTTGTTCTTATTAATGAGGAAAACGAAGAAACCGAAGAGAAAATCGCAGAATGTGACAAGGTTTTTGATGAAAATGAGCAGTTGATTCTTGATATGCTTCAGGAATATGCAAATTCTTTATAAGGAAAAATTTTATGATTAGTTTTATTTTCAAGATTTTTCAAGGCTCACTTGTTGGTCTTGGTGCAGTATTACCAGGAATTTCAGGTGGTGTGCTGTGCGTTATTTTTGGAATTTACAAATCAATAATGGAGTTTCTTGCCTCGCCATTCAAAAGGCTTAAAACACATTTGCCTCTTCTTTTGCCTTACGGAATAGGCTTTGTTGCAGGATTCTTAGGCGTGTCAAAGGTGCTTGCATTTTTACTTGAAAAATACCCTGACCCGTCTGTATGTGTTTTTGTGGGACTCATTACCGGTATGCTCCCTTCACTTTTCAAGGAAGCAGGTCGTAAGGGAAAGTCAAAAGCATCTTATATTGCTATGATATTGGGTGGAATTTTCATTTTCGCATTATTGACAGGGCTTAAATTCCTTGATGTGACTATTGAGCCGAATTTTATGTGGAACATTTTCTGTGGCTTCTGTTTAGCATTGAGTCTTATTGCTCCGGGAATGAGCTTTTCAACACTTTTAATGCCTTTGGGACTTTATCAGCCATTTGTTGACGGTATCGGAAATCTTGATTTTTCCGTTTTAATTCCCGGTAGTATCGGTGCATTGCTCACAATTATTCTGCTTTCAAATATTGTAAACACATTATTCAAAAATCATTTCTCCGTATCATTCCACGCTATTATCGGCATTGTGATTATGGCAACGGTTATGATTATTCCTTTCAAAAGCTTTACAGCATCACCTACAAGCTGTATTGTAAACATTATCTGCATTATCGTTGGCATTGCAGTAGCAACAATACTTGATAAATTCAACACAAAAATCCTTAACAATAAAGAATAAAAATCAGAGGTAAAATTTATGTTTGAGATTAAAAACAAAGAATTTTATATGGACGGTAAGCCAATTAAAATTTATTCAGGTGCTATGCATTATTTCCGTACTGTGCCTGAGTATTGGGAGGACAGACTTACAAAATTAAAGCTTGCAGGCTTTAATACTGTTGAAACATATACCTGTTGGAATCTTCATGAGCCAAAACCAGGTGAATTCCACTTTGATGGAATTTTAGATATTGAAAGATTCGTTAAAACTGCTCAGAAGGTAGGTCTTTACTGTATTGTAAGACCAGGTCCTTACATCTGTGCTGAATGGGATTTTGGTGGACTTCCTGCTTGGCTTTTAAAGGATAAGAATATGCAGATTCGTTGTATGTATCCTGATTTCCTCACCTGTATTGAGCGTTATTACAAGGAGCTTTTAGGACGACTCAAGCCACTTTTACACTCAAACGGTGGTAACATTATAATGATGCAGGTTGAAAACGAATATGGCTCTTACGGTAACGATAAGGAATACCTTAAATTCGTTGAGGACTTAACAAGAGAATGTGGCATTGACTGTCCTCTTTTCACATCTGACGGAAACTGGAAAAATATGCTTTCAGGTGGTTCATTACCTCACATCTATAAGGTTCTCAACTTCGGTTCAAGGGCAAAAACTGCCTTTAACTGTCTTAAAGATTTTGAGAATGACGGTCCTAATATGTGTGGTGAATTCTGGTGTGGTTGGTTTGACCATTGGAGAGATAAGCATCACACAAGAAAGCCTGAATCAGTTGTAAAAGAGGTTAAGGAATTCCTTGATTGTGGTGCAAGTTTTAACTTTTATATGTTCCATGGTGGCACAAACTTCGGCTTTAATGCAGGTGCTAATCACAATCCCGCAAGTGCTTACGAGCCAACAATTACAAGTTATGACTACTGTGCTCTTCTTAATGAATACGGTGATTACACACCTGCATATCACGCTGTAAGAGAGCTTTTACATAAGCATCAGGGACTTGAAATGAAGGAGCTTCCACCAAGACCACAGTTACAGAACATTGGTACAGTAAAACTTACAGAATCAGCTTCACTTTTTGAAAATCTTAACAATATCGGTGAAAAGCACAGAGTTCCTACACCTGAAAGTATGGAATATTTCGGTCAGAATTTCGGTATGATTTATTACGAAACTGTAATCAAGGGACATTATGACCCACTTCCGTTGATGATTAGAAATGTTCACGATTTCGGCTTTGTTTATGTTGACGGCAAGTACAAGAAATTTATTGACCGTACTGAATATACAAAACCATTACAGTTTTCTATCGGTGCAATATACCAGAAGATTGCAAAGGACAGCAGTGACACTGCAACAGTATTTATCGGTGCTGTTGACGGTGAAAAGAAAATCGGTCTTCTTGTTGACACTATGGGTCGAGTTAACTATGGCGAAAAGATGATTGACAGAAAGGGATTTTCTGATATCTATATTGCAAATCAGCGTCAGATGGGTTACGACGTGTGGACATTACCTCTTGATAACCTTGAAAAGCTCACTTATAAGTCTTGTGAAGCCTTCAACAAGGAAAATGGTGCTATGTTCTACAAGGGCACATTCAAAGCAGATTCACAGGCCGATTGCTTTGTTCATCTTGACGAATTCGACAAGGGTTATGTATGGATTAACGGCTTTAATCTCGGCAGATATTGGAAGGTTGGTCCACAGAAATCACTTTATCTTCCAGGTTGCCTTTTAAAGGAAGAGAACGAAATTGTTGTTCTTGAAACACTCGGTATGAAAAAGCCTGAAATTAAAATTACAGATAAGCACAACTTAGGTTAAGGAGAACTATTATGGCTGAAAAATGGGTACAAGTTTGGGGTCAGGCACATTCTGCACTTTCACATTTTTATTATCCATCCTGTGAAAAGACATACAGAACAGTTATTTCTTCTGCAATAAGTGGTAAGAAAATACGAATTGAGCTTTGCAATAATCCCGCTAAAACTCCTGTTGAAATCGGTGGAATCACAGTTGCAAAATGTGATGAAAACGGTATTTTCATAAATAATGAGTTCAAAACAGTCACAGTAAATTCAAAAGAGTCATTTGTTTTAGGTAAAAATGAAATGGTTATCAGTGACCCTGTTGATTTGGACATTAAGGTTGATGAATACTTCTGTATCAGTATTTATGTTGTAAATGGTAAACTTTGTAGTGGTAATCTTCTTAACAACGTAAATCTTATAACCGTTAAAGGTGATTACACAAAAATTTCTCACGCTGAAAACCAACCAAGAGTGAGAGATAGTGTAAGAAAGGTTGCTTCGGTAGTTCTCGGTATGGGATTTCATAAGCCTATTCCACTTATCAATACTGTTGAGCTTCTAAATGAAGAAAACGCATCATCAATCGTTATGTTTGGTGATTCAATTACTCAGCAAGGCTTCTGGACAAATGCTTTTGAAAAACGAATCCGTGAAAATTTCAAAGGCAGATATGCTGTTATTAACCGTTCAATTATGGGTAACAGAATTCTTAAAGATTTCAGCACACGATTCCCCTGCCCTGGTCTTTTCGGTATAAGCGGAATAAAGAGATACGAAAAAGATATCTTACGTTTTCCCGATGCTGAATACATAGTTTTTGTACTTGGTACAAACGACTTTCTTCAATACGGTACAATTTCTGCACCAAAAAGTGAAAAGCCAACTCCTGAAGAAGCTTTTAATGCTGTTAAGGAATTGGCAGATAAGGCACATAAGCTCGGTAAGAAATTTATAGCAATGAATGTGCTCCACTTCGGTCTTGCAGCTGATTCCCGACCTGAAAAGGACGCATTATTGCTTGAATATAACCGTTTGCTTATGGAAAATAAGGATTGCTTTGATATGGTCTATGACCAAGCAAGTCTTTGCATTGACAAAAACAAGCCTAATTGCTCACGAAAAGAGCTTTTGGGCAGAGATAAAATTCATCCAAACTTCGAGGGTGGACAAATTGTCGCAAATAATTTTGATTTGAGTATATTTGAATAAAAATAATATTTTGATAATACCACATAAAAAAATCGCCAAGGAATTAACCTTAGCGATTTCTTTTTTCATTTTTAAATTAGTCAGCAACAGGAGCTGAAACAGGGCAGCTATCTGCACAAGCACCACAATCGATGCATGTATCAGCGTCGATTACATAGATGCCGTCGCCTTCAGAAATAGCTTCAACTGGACAATCAGCTGCGCAAGCGCCACATGAAATGCAGTCTTCAGTAATTTTGTATGCCATAGTTATGTACCCTCCCTTTAATGGTATATTATCATTGTAGCACAATAAAATGAAAAATCAAGTATTTTTTACTCAATTCCTTTTAATGCCTCTAATTCCTCTTTTTCAACACGGATATGAGCATCCTTAAGAAGCTTAACATGATGACGGTTTACAATCACCGGTGCAGCATCAGGACGACGGTCAAGGCTAACCTTTAACATACCTGTAATAAGGTTTACTTCAATTACTCTACCCTTTCCGTCAGGTGTATCAACGATAGCACCTACCTTCGGTGTTACACGGAGAAGATGCTCATAAGTATCCTGCTCATATTTAAGACAACACATAAGTCGTCCACAAGTACCGCTGATTTTTGTAGGATTAAGGGAAAGTCCCTGCTCCTTTGCCATTTTGATTGAAACAGGCTGAAAATCATTTAAGAATGTGTTACAACAGAATGGTCTGCCACAGATACCGAAGCCACCAACCATTCTTGACTCGTCACGAACACCAATCTGACGAAGCTCAATTCGTGTTTTGAAGGTTGATGCCAAGTCCTTAACAAGCTCACGGAAATCCACTCTGCCATCTGCAGTAAAGTAAAAGAGAAGCTTACTTCTGTCAAAAGTGTATTCAGCATCCACAAGGCTCATCTGAAGTCCGTGTGCCTCCACCTTTTCTTCGCAAAGCTTAAATGCTTCCTTTTCCTTCTCTTTATTTTCCTGCAAGGTCTTAATATCATTTTCAGTTGCAGCACGGATAACCTTCTTTAATGGCTGATTAATATTATCCTCATTAACCTTATGGTTTCCCTTTGCAACCTTACCACATTCAATGCCACGTACAGTTTCGACCATGGCGTAATCATCTTTATTGAATTTCATTCCGGCAGCATCAAAATCGTAGATTTTTCCACCGTCTTTAAATCTTATTCCAACTGTTTCTATCATTTAATATACTCCTATATTTTATCTGCCGATTGCTCGTTTGAATTCATAGCATACACGAACAAGAAGCAAGTTATTATTACAATTTCGGTCAATCGAAGCAATAAGCTCATCACAGGCAGAAATCAGATTAAGAAGTGATTTCGCTGTAAGACTTTTGCATAAAATGTTTGTTTCATCAGCAAAACGGAATTCCCTTATAAATCCGTTCTTCTTAACGAGTGCATCACGGAAAACCTCCGTCAACAAAATAAGAACTGATTTTGCAAACTGATTATTTTTCTGAAAAACTGCTGTCTGCTCCATAAGTGCCAGCTCATTCACATTGAGAAGTGCCTCTACAATGTTTTTTACTGCGTTTAATTCCTTATCAGTTGCAGCGTTCTCATTACTTAAAAGAGAATAAACCTGGACACGTGAAAGCACAGTTTCAAGCATAGTGCTTTTTGATTCAGTTACTATTATGAAATATACATAAGATGGTGGTTCTTCCAATATTTTAAGAATAGCATTCTGTGCCTGTTCATTCATATTGTGGCCATTTTTCAGTATGTATATTTTTTTGTCGCTTTCGTTAGGGACAACAAAAGCATCGTCACGGATTAAACGGATAGCATCAACTGTAAAATTCTTGCTTTTTCCCTTTATACCGTCTGTTTCATAAATATCAGGATGTCCCTTACCCTGAGCTTTTATGCAATCAGGGCACACAGAACAAGGCTTATTATCCCCTGTACAAACAAGAGCATTTGCAATAAATCTTGCAAACTCCTCACCAACATTACTGTTCTGACATTCTACAAGAACACCGTGAGGAAAATTGCCCTGCTTTATAGAGGACACAGCCTGATTATATAACATTTCTGTTTTTGTCTGCATCTCGTTTGTCATATCTTATAAAACTGCTCAACATCAAGAACAAAAATTGTTGCTCCACCCACTGTAACCTCAACAGGCATTGATGAAAGCATTGACTCCCCGATATATGTACTGTTTACAGGTGTGATTTTCTTACGCTGACTACTGTATTCACCGATAATATTGATTACATCGTCAACCTTGCTCTTTTCAACACCGATTAAAAGTGTAATGTTACCTGCACGTAAAAAGCCACCTGATGTTGTAAGCTTTGTTGCAGAATAACCTGCCTTTGTAAGGTTTGACATAACAGTATTTGCATCATCACTATTGATAATTGCAACTATCAGCTTCATAAAATCTCACTCCCTGATTTTGAATTTTAAGACAACTAAGTAACCATTGAAAAAATTGTGGTTACAAATTATTGAAGTTCCTGTGCAAGTGCTATCATTACAGGCATTGTAAGGATTGACAATACGCTGATAAATGCTGTCACCTTTGAAGCAAGTGCTGTGTCACGGTTATATTTTGCAGCAAACATAACTGTATTGCTTGCCGTTGGTGCAGATGCACTAAGGGCACAAGCTGTAAGTAATGTTCCACCATATCCAAATAATTTAAGGCTGAAAATTGTAACAAGAGGAACAATAATCACCTTAACGAATGCAGAAACAAAAATTCTCTTGTCTGAAAAAAGTGTTTTCCAATCGGCTGATGCAAGATAAGTACCAAACATAACCATTGCAAGAGGGGTATTAAGGTCTGCAATATATGAAACAGGTGAATAGATTATTTCAGGTAATTCCACCTGAAGAAGGAATAACGGTAAGCCAATTGCAACACCCATAACACCGGGATTTACAAGAAGCTTTTTAAGGTTGAATTTTGAATTTTCCTGACCCTTCTGCATTGTGCTGACGCCGTGAGTAAATGAAAGGATATTGAAGGGTACTAAAATTACTGAACAGTAAAAAATACCCTCATCACCTAAAACAGCCTGAGCCAATGGAAGTGCCATATATCCAACATTACCGTAAACACAGGCATATCTGAATATACACGCAGTTGCCTGGTCACCCTTTTTGAAGAGAAATGGAATAATCACAATGCCCACAAGGTGGAGCAAAATACCACCAAGAAGTGCTAAAAGGAGTCCCTTTAATGCATCAGGATTATATTCCATTCCACAAAATGAACGGATAATAATTGCAGGTGCTACAATATAGAAAAGTAAGTCAGTTGTAAGTCTTGATGCTTTTTCTGTATAAATACCTGCCTTATGACAGACAAAGCCCACCATAGCAATAAGAAAAAGAATTACAACCTGAGTAAACGCAGTAAATACATTATCAAAAAATACCATAGCCTAAATTTTTATTCCTCATCCATATATAATTCATCATGGTCATTCACAACAGCATTATTCATAGCGTTGATTATGTATGCCACAACAAAAAGTGCAAATGTCAAATCACAAACTGAAAGAGGATACTCGAAAGGAATACTATCGCTGTTTCCTGTTACAACAAGGACAATTCTTGGAACATTTGCCAATGCACAGAAGAAAATGCAGACATAACCTGATGCGAAAAGTGAACGCATTGATTTTTCGTTTGAAAGTCCTGATGAAATTCTTGCAAAAGCCAAGAAGAAAATCATCATAGCAGCAAGAATGAAGATTTCAAGCATTAAATCAGCAACGTTTACATAAGCTATTTTCTTCATAAATCTTATGATTATTCTTCCTGTTGTCCAGATAAGAGGTGCTAATGCTAAGAATCTGTACTGGAAATATGTTGTTTTTCCGTCAAAATGTGAAATGCCGAAAATCATCATATAAATTGCAGCAAAAACACCGAAAACAGCCTCAATCATAACGGAAGTCATATTTTCAGCACCAGCTGTACCTGCAAGAATTGATGTGATTGCAAGAACTGAATCAACAACAATACCCATTGCAAAAAGAATTGATGTAATTGCTAAAAATCCGTTTTTATTTCTTATTTCATCTCTTGAAGAAGGAACATTCTTAGCAAGATTTACAATAATCAATGAAACAAGAATTGCAAGTGCAGACAAGCCGTAAATTGCATACACTGACCAGTCAATTTTTGTGAAAAAGCCTGTATGTGCTTCTGTTATAAAAAGCAACTGATATGTTCTGAATGGAATTGCAGCACACAATAAGCCCACAACAATGTAAAGAGGCAATATTGGATTGAGTTTCTTGAATTTTCCTACTAATTTCATAGCCTATTACCTTTCTGCAATTGGAATGTATTCTGCCTGAACACCATTTGTACGGAGAATTCGGTCTTCCATCTTAACGTAATTACGAGGAATAGTAACATTCTTATAAGCAGGACGGATAATCTTACCACCTGTTGTAAGCTCCTCAATACGATGTGCTGACCAACCTGCCATACGTGCAGCCATAAAGATTGGTGTAAACAAATCCTGTGGGATTCCGAGCATATCGTAAACGAGACCTGAATAAAGGTCAACGTTAGCACACATCTTTTTGTTGATTCCACGATTCTTTGAGAAAAGTTCAGGTGTAAGCTCTTCAATAAGGTTAAGAAGCTTGAAATCGTCTTCTCTGCCACAAATCTTTGAGAACTTGTCAGCATAACGACGAAGAATTTCAGCACGAGGGTCAGAAAGTGTATAAACAGCGTGACCCATACCGTAAACAAGACCTGAACCGTCGTTTGCCTGTTTGTTCATAATCTTTGTAATATAATCAGCAACCTGACCTTCGTTTGTATAGTCCTGAATGTTTGCCTTCATATCCTCAACCATTTTGAAAACCTTAATGTTAGCACCACCGTGACGAGGACCTTTAAGTGAACCGATAGCAGCAGCCATTGCAGCGTAAGTATCTGTACCACTTGAAGTAATACAACGATTTGTAAATGTGGAGTTATTACCACCACCGTGTTCTGCATGAAGAATCATACAAACGTCAAGAAGCTTTGCCTCATTATCAGTAAACTTCTTATCAGGACGGATTGAACGGAGAATACTCTC
>CAJGCX010000020.1 GCA_904501895.1 Clostridiaceae bacterium | reverse complement strand
GATGCCTTTCCGGTAAAGGGATATTCTCTTAATTCAAAGCTTTTTTCAGTAAGTGACTGTCAGGCAATTATCAAAAAGGCAGTTGTAGAAAGATTAAAGGAAAAATATAGAATTTCATGGTTTGATGAAACAGGACCTGTGCATCAGATTCAGTTTTCAATTATGAAGGATGTTGTGACAGTATTTATTGATACATCAGGTGCAGGACTTCACAAGCGTGGATACAGACCTGTGTCAAACTCAGCACCGATTAAGGAAACTCTTGCTGCTGCTATGGCAGAGCTTGCAAGACTCCGTCATTATCACACACTTTACGATGTTACTTGTGGCTCAGGTACAATTCTCATTGAGGGTGCTATGAAAGCACTTAATATTGCACCTGGTCTTAAGCGTTCATTTATTTCAGAAAGATTTGATAATATAGATTCAACCGTTTGGCGTGAGGAAAGAATGAGAGCAACCGATGTTGTAATTCAGGATGCTGACTTTATGGCTTATGGCTCTGATATTGATTTCCATGCACTTGAAATTGCTCGTGAAAATGCACGTCGTGCAGGTGTTGGAATGAAAATTGACCTTTCTAAAAAGGATTTGAAGGATTTCAAACCAAAATCAGAAAAGGGTACAGTTATCTGCAATCCACCTTATGGTGAGAGAATGCTTGATATTAAAGCGGCAGAGGATATTTACAAAACAATGGGTAAAATATTTACTCCTGAGCGTGGTTGGGCATACTATATCATCAGTCCTGATGAAGAGTTTGAAAAATGCTTTGGCAGAAAAGCAGATAAAAGAAGAAAATTATATAACGGTATGATTAAATGTCAGCTTTATATGTACTATAAATAATGTATGGTGATAACTATGAAACATATTTTTATTATTAATCCAAAATCAGGTAAGGGTCGTAAGGCAAAGATGTTTGCTGCGGCAGCTGAACTTTATTTGAAGAATCATAAGTTGGATGGTTATGTTTACAGAACAACAGGACCACGTGACGGTATGAAGCACGTTGAAGAGGTTGCTAAGAAAGGTGAGCCTGTTCGTTTTTACTCTTGTGGTGGTGACGGTAGCCTTTATGAGGTTGTTAACGGTTGCTACAAATACCCTAACTGTGAGGTTGCAAATATTCCTTTAGGTTCAGGTAATGACTTCAGCCGTCTTTTTGGCAGAAATACAAACATTGAAGACCACGTTAATGGTGTACCTGTAAAGCTTGACCTTATTGAAACAGCAAATGGTGAGGTTTCAATCAACGAATGTGCAATGGGTGTTGACTCTGAAGTTTGTGCAATGCAGTCCGATTTCAAGAAAATCCCATTCGTAAGCGGTACAATGGCATATACACTTGCAGCAGTTAAGGCAATTCTTAACGGAAAACTTACTAATCACTTTAAGATTTCAATTGACGGTGAATTGTATGATGATGACGATTACCTTTTCTGCTATGTCGGTAATTCTCGTTGGTACGGTGGCGGATATTGTGCAGCACCTGAGGCTATGCCAAACGATGGATTAATTGAATGTGTTATGGTTAAATTCCCTAAAGAGCTTATGGGAAGTAATCCTCTTCAACTCATTCCTCTTCTTGGCAGATATAAGAAGGGTGAACACGTTGAGTGGGACTTCACAACAATCAAAAAGTGTAAGCACGTAAAGGTAGAAAGTCCACAGCCTGCAGCAGTTAATGTTGACGGTGAATGTGACTATGTTACTGAAAGAGAATTCCAGATGAGAGAAAACGCTATCACTTTCGTTGTTCATCGTGGTTCTCAATTCCTTGATATGATTAAATAATAAATTATTTGTTAGGGCGGGGTCTTGACCCCGCCATTATTATTTGATAGGATAATAAAAGATACATATAGATAAGGATGTTTGTTGATGTATAACTTTTTTGTGAAAGAAAATCAAAAACAGAATAATTGCTATTTCATTGACGGAGCTGATTACAATCACATTAAAAATGTTCTTCGTATGAATGTTGGTGACACATTTCTTGTGAGCGAAAATGGTGCAAGTAATCTTTGCGAAATTGAAAGCTTCGAAAATGATTTCGTTGTTGCGAAAATAATCGAAGAAAACTATAATGACACAAATCTTCCTATAAAAATTCACCTTTTTCAAGGTCTTCCAAAGGGTGATAAAATGGAACTGATTATTCAGAAAACAGTTGAACTTGGTGTTGAAAGCATCATTCCTGTTGAAATGAGCCGTTGCGTGGTAAAAATTGACGATAAAAAGAAAAAGAGTAAGCAACAGCGATGGCAGGCAATTTCTGAAAGCGCAGCAAAGCAGAGTAAACGAAACACAATTCCTGAAATCGAAGAAATCCTTACATATAAACAGGCAATGGCAAGAGCCTCTGAAATGGACTTGTTTTTAGTGCCTTATGAAAGCAAAAATGGTATGGAGGATACAAAAAATGCCTTATCTCAGCTTAAAGGTGGTATGTCAGTAGGCATTTTAATCGGTCCTGAAGGTGGATTTGACGAAAAAGAAGTTGACCTTGCCTTTGCAAACGGTGGAAAGGTTATTTCCTTGGGTAAACGAATTTTACGAACAGAAACTGCAGCAATAACATCTGTTTCAATGTGTATGCTACACGCTGAAATGTATTTGGGTGAATAAAATGAAGCAATTACCAATTGAATTTCAACAGAGAATGAAAAGGTTACTTGGTGACGAGTATAACGACTTTTTAATGTCCTATGAAGAAAAGCCTGTAAGAGCATTCCGAGTGAATACTGACAAAATCTCTCTTGAAGATTTTTCGAAACTGAATATCTTTTCAAGTGAAAAAATTCCTTATGTGGAAAATGGATTTTATTTTGACTACGACGGAATCGGTAACCACCCTTATCACCACGCAGGTATGTTCTATATTCAGGAGCCTGCTGCAATGGTGCCTGTTGAAAGCATAGATATTAATCCTGATTGGAATGTCCTTGACTTGTGTGCTGCTCCAGGTGGTAAAAGTAGTCAGATAAAGAACAAATTAGGTAAAAATGGAGTTCTCGTTTCTAATGAAATTGTGCCTTCAAGATGTAAAATTCTTACGGGTAATATGGAACGAATGGGATTTAAAAATGTTGTTACAACTTGTATGCACCCACAAAAGCTTGTGAAGGAATTTCCTGACAGCTTTAATATGATTATGGTTGATGCACCTTGTTCAGGTGAGGGAATGTTCCGTAAGGAAGAAATCGCAATTGATGAGTGGACTCCTGAAAATGTGCTTATGTGTGCTGAAAGACAGGCTGAAATTCTCGATTGTGCCGTTAAAATGCTTAAGGCTGGTGGATACATTGTCTATTCTACCTGCACATTTTCACTTGAAGAGAATGAAATGACAGTTGATGCATTTTTACGGCGTCATCCTGATTTTGAGATTATTCCTGTAACAGATAAGGTTAGGGAAAATACTGCAGACGGAATCAGCTTTGACGGATGCAGTTGTGAAAATATTCATTACACACGAAGATGTTATCCTCATAAAAATAAGGGTGAAGGTCAGTTTGTTGCTGTGCTTCATAATACAAGTGAAGAAAACAATTATTCCTCAAAAATGGATAATAAAAAAGAGAAAATCGACAAAACGGTTATCGACTTTCTCAATGATACGCTTATTAATTATGAAAAAGATAATGTGCTGATGTATAACGGTAATCCTGTCTATTTCACACCGGATTTTCCAATAAGAAAGGGAAATGCATTTTTCTGCGGTGTGACAATTGGTGAGGTAAGAAAAAATTACATTCAACCACATCATCAGTTTTTTATGGCTATGGGTACTGATTTTAAGAAAAAAATCGAACTCACAGCAGATAGCGAAGAAGTTAAAAAATACCTTCATGGTGAAGAATTTAATGCAGAGTGTCCTAATGGCTGGGCAGCAGTCCTCGTTGACGGTTGCACAGTAGGTGGCGTAAAGGTCTCCAACGGTAAAGCCAAAAACCATTACCCAAAAGGCCTCAGAACAAAATAAAAATTATTGGTAAATTATAATTTATCAAATTATTCTTCTGTCTGTTTCCCTAAAAATGATGCTGCAACGGAAACGAGTTTAATCTCTGTCTGTGATGGCATACTACCATCGGCATTGAGCATTAAAACAACTGCGCCTGCCACATCACCACCACCGATAATAGGGAATGCAAGCCCTGCTTCCTTTTCCTTGTCAGCCAATGGATAAAGCGCTTTTGTGTCAGGGGATGCAACATAATTTTCTCTGTTTTCTATAAGGGTTTCCAATTCAGTAGAAATCCGTTTATCCATAGCATCCTTTTTCGGCATTCCTGAAACAGCAATAACGTGGTCACGGTCAGTGATAATCACAGGTAAGCCTGTGGCACGATTAAGCACATCCGTGTATTGATTTGCAAATTCCGATAATTCACCGATAGGTGAATATTTCTTGAAAATTACCTCACCATCAGATGCGGTAAATATTTCCAATGGGTCTCCTTCACGGATTCGCATTGTTCTTCTGATTTCTTTCGGAATAACAACCCTTCCCAAATCGTCAATTCTTCTCACAATCCCAGTTGCTTTCATATATGCAAAAACTCCTTTGTTTATTTTGATAACATTTCTAGTATCTGTAAACAAAGGAGTTTTATACTTGATTAATAATTATTCAATTTTTTAAATGTTTATTAATAGTGGATTACACCACAAGAACATTCTTTATTTGAACCAAATAATCTTTGGAAGAAAAGAATTAATTTGAAGAAAAAGTTTGTGATGCCATCTTTATGACAATTACATTCACATTCTACTGATGGGTCGAGGAGTTCGTTGTCTGTATCACAATATCCATCACCGTCATTGTCTGCATGGCCTGTTGCATTGATAACAACTGTTTCACAGCTGATTTCATCTTCGCATACTGAACAATATACAACTACATCTTTACTACCGTTTTCTGTACAAGTTGGAGCAACATAGTTTTCTTCAACTGCGTTTTCAGGAGTGTGACCATTTGCAGGAAGTTCCTTCTGTTCTGTATGTGTTTCACCACAAATTGAACATTTCACACCCTCTGTAAGACCCGTTTCAGTACAAGAAGGTGCTACTGAAGGAATAGTTTCTTCTGTATGACCTAATGCATCAACATAATCATCAACATAACTATCACCACATTCGCAAGTATATGTAGTGTAACCTTGTTCTGTACAAGTAGGTGCAGTTACAACTGATTCATAATTATGTTTTTCAAGCTTTTCAATTATTCCTGTGTATGTGTCACCACAAGCACAAATAAATGTCATCAAACCTTCTTCAAGGTGTGTTGCAGGTATTGTAACCTCTGGTTTATGGTGATGACCTGTAGCATCAACATAATTATCAACATAACTATCACCACAGTCGCAAGTATATGTTGTATATCCTTGTTCTGTGCAAGTAGGTGCAGTTACAACCGATTCGTAATCGTGTGTATGAGGTGCTGTACTATTATAATGAATTGTTGCATTGATAAGTCTATCATTATAATCATCTATTGAAATAGATTTCCATTGCTCTTCTGTTCCTGTGAAATATACATCCTTGAGATTATAACAATAGGCAAACGCATCTTCATCAATTAATGTTATGCTATCACTTAATTGTATATCTATTAGATTTTGACAATCTACAAATGCACAAACGCCAATTGATGTTGCACCATCTTTAATAATCACATGTTCAACATCATAAGCAAAAACAACCCATGGATAAGTTCCAAAGCCACCAAAACCATATTCATAATTGTACATAGCACCTGTACCTGAAATCGTTAATGTGTTTGAATGAGTATCATATGTCCATGAGAGGTTATCACCACAGATACCAGAAGGATACAGAGTTTTATCTGTACAATGAACAACATAATTATCAGCTAAAAAATCGGCTGTATCAGCATTGTTTCCCAACATTTCATTCCACTGATTTGATGTGCCGTTATAGTAGATTTGTATAGTTTGAGTATAACTTGAAAATGCATTATCACCAATTACCGTTACGCTGACAGGAATTATTACATTTTCTAAATTTTGACAAAAATCAAATGACTCTGCACATAGTGTTGTTACACTATCAGGAATTGTGTAATTTATTTCTGTACTACCTGCTGGATATTGAATAAGCATAGTTTTATCTTTATTGAATAGAACACCATATTCATCATTTACAAAATACTCACTCTCACTATCAACTGTTATACTTGAGAGATTCTCACAACATGCAAATGCAGTTTCTTCAATTGTTGTCACATTTTTCGGGATGGCTATATTTGTAAGATTATCACAATAGGAAAACGCTCGTCTATTAATTGATTTTACACCTTTACCAATTGAAACCTCAGTAAGACTATCGCAAGATTCAAACGCACTTTCATCAATGATTTTTACACTATTAGGAATTACTATTTCTGTCAAACCATAACATGCATGGAATGCTGAGTCACCAATTTCAGTTACACCATTTGGAATTGTTATTTCTTTGAGGTTTCCACAGAAAGCATATGTTTGCGCATTGATTGTAGTTATACCATTAGGAATGTTTACGTATTCAAGTTTTTCACACCATTTAAAAGCGGATTCACCAATTGATATTATACCATCAGGTAATTCTGCACTCACAAGGTTATCACAATGATAAAAAGCATAATTGCCAATTGATGTTACACCTTCTTCAATGACAACATCTTTAATCTTATCTTCGTAGCTTTCCCAAGGGCGATTGTTAGATTTATAATCATACATAGCACCTGTACCTGAAATTGTCAAAGTGTATGTTGATGAGTCATAAGTCCAGGTTAAATCATCACCACATGTGCCTGAATATGTAGCTGCACTTGCTGTGATTGGGATAATAGATATTACCATTAGAATTGCGAGGATAATTGATAAAAATTTGCTTGTTTTTTTCATAATAAAATCCCCCTTATAATTTATATTTCCCTCTAAATCAAATATACTCTTTTTGTATGCATTAGTCAATAGATTATTGTTCTACAACTTTTTCATAACAAACTCCTCCATAAAACAAAAAGTGCGCCAACCGAAGTCAACGCACAAAAAACGCATAACTCCGATTGCTGCGACACAACTTTGATAACTACGAGAGTATGCAAAGATAGAGTATGCATTTTTATCAAAAATAAAAATACTACTCCCATAGCTACCTATTCAGTTGTGTCGCAAGATTAGTATATCACATAAAATTCAACATAGTCAATAATTCTAAAAAATAAAAGGAGCAGATTTCTCTACTCCTCATACTTTTGTTTGATTATGTGTCTCAATAGTTTATTTGTTTTTTGCTTGTTGTTTGAAGTACTCTACAACCTTTTCAAAGTTTCGTTGTATTTCTTCTGATTTCTTTCGGTCTTCTTCTAACTTGTTTTTTCTTATGTAAAGCTTTGTTATTGATAAGAAAAACTGTTCAAAAACTGTCAATGGTGTCAGCAACGGGTCGCCTTCACGGATTCGCATAGTCCTTCTAATTTCTTTGGGGATAACAACACGACCCAAATCGTCTATTCTTCTAACTATTCCAGTGGCTTTCATATATACAAAAACTCCTTTGTTTATTTTGATAACATTTCTAGTATCTGTAAACAAAGGAGTTTTATACTTTTGATTTAAGGTTGTTAAATAGTACAAAAAATTATTTGCTGTGCTTACATTTCTTGAAAAAGGTTTTTAAAACTTTAGTAGGAAAAAAGACGATGTTTAGAATATGAATTTTTTCGGCTATCATAGCACATAAGATTGGTAAAACAAAACTTGCACAAAGGCCTATCAACAAATGGGGAATAATATGAGTTACACCTAATTTTAATAAAATTATTCGAACACAAGCTGCACACATAGTATGAAGAAGATAAATTTGTAGCATGTATTTAGAAACCCACTTCCAAATCCCAGATACAGTCGTTTTATTGTTTGTTAAAGAACAAATAATACCTATCGATGATAATAATCCTAAAAAAGTAAGAATGGCATTTGTGAATTCGGAATCCCAATTTAAAATGAATGCCGAGACAAAAAATATAATGAAGATAAGCTCTAACAACAACGAAAAAGATAGGTTTAGTTGCAACTTTTTGTAAGCAAAAAATTGACCAAGAACAAACCATATCATATTATGACAAATATAGTTTATTGCAATTGGAAGAGTTGAGTGTATGTTGGGGAAGCAAATGAGAATTTTTAAAAACAAAGCAATACCTAGAACGATATAAGCTGACTTGTCCGAACGAATCACATGAGCAAATAAGAAGATTAAAGCAATAGCATAAAGATACCACATTTGATTTATGGGGTAATGTATTAAAATACTCAAAAAGTTGTATTCTGTTTTGGTATTTACTTCGGAAGCAAAAATCACTTTTAAAAGATATGTAATACCTGAGAAGAGAATATATAGAATTATAAAATTTATGAATTTTACTATGCGGAAGTGAAACTCTTCTTTTCGATTGGATAGTTTTTCTTTATTTTTTTCAAACAAATATCCACTACAGTAAAAGAAAATGTATACATGGAAGCAGTAAATAAACTTAATGAAACCATTTAAAATCAAAGAGTCATTTATTATATTAGAATCTTGAAACGACATTATTAAATGGCCGATTGTCACTAACATACATGCAAAAGCTCGTAAGTAATCAAGCGGAATTAATCTTTCTTTCATTCGCTTTTCCCCAATCAAAATGATTTTTATGTTTGTATTATAACTCAAAAAGTGAATTATTTCAATGTGAATTTATGCTTTCATGATATGTAACTTGTCAAAAAAGTTTAAATATTATATTTGGAGGGGATTCTTCTATAATTCTCATAATGCGACGAATTCTTTAGAAACACCAATCTTCCCAAGTCATCAATTCTTCTCACAATCCCAGTTGCTTTCATAATATATAAATCTCTCCTTATTCACATATCGTAGGGCGGGGGTGCGGGTGTCCGGTGGACACCTCTGCGTAAGCAGAAGCACCGACCGAGCCGGAAGGCGAGACTCTTACTCCCACCGTTCTTGTTTGTGCGGGTTTTGGCGGCGGCACCAAGGCACCGCCCTACGCAAAGTTATCAATTGTGATTTTACAAAAATAAAAACTCCCTTGTTTAAAACAAAGGAGTTAGAAAATTTGTTAATGTTTTATGGTTTGCGGATTGTGAAGTTAAGTCCCAAGGCACCGACAGCTAAAATGAGAAGCATAACAAACGGTGCAGTGTAGCTACCTGTTGAGATTAACAAGGAGTTACTGAATGTTGCGATAAATGAAGCTACAATTAGGTTGAAGTTTGTAAGGCTGTAGTTTGTAGGGAAGTATTTTGCACCGTAGAAGGATGCTGTGAATGCAGATGTCATAGTCGGGCATGAGCCATAGGAAAGACCTGTAAGGCAAAGACCGATAATGCAAAGTGGAAGTGAATTTGTCTGTACTGCAACGAGTGTAAGACCTGCAGCAAAAATAGTCAGAATGTTAGAGGCTAACATAGTGATTTTTCTTCCGAGTGAATCGTAAACTGCACCTGTAAGAATTCGACCGATACCGTTGAAAACGGAAAGCACACCAACAAGTGTTGTTGCAAGTGCAGGTGCAGCATCTACTGAAAGGACAAGGTCTCTTGCAAAGCTGATAACTGAATTGCCCACAGCAGTAATAAGTGCCATAAACACAAAGGCACGCCAGAATGTAAAGCTCTGAAGCATCTCTTTTGTTGTGAAATCTCTTGTTTCAAAGTCTTCCTTCTGCGCAGATTTTTTAGATTTCTGAGCAGGGAATTCAACGTCAGCAGAAGGCTTTTTGAGAATGAGTCCTGCTAAAATAAGAACAACTGCAACAACAATGCCTAAAAGAATATATGCCTTGCTCCAACCGAAAGTCTCATTATCGAACAATGAGCTGATAATATTGCCAAGTAAAAGGGTGCTGACGCCGAAGCCCATCATAAGGCAACCTGATGAAAAGCCTTTTTTATCAGGAAACCATGAGTTGACAGTTGAAACAACAACGTTATACGAAATACCGATTCCTGTACCTGACAAAACTGCGTATGTAAGATACAAAAGGTAAGGTGTCTGAGCGCTTAAAAGACCTGTTGTCACAAAGCCGATACCAACCAACGCTCCTGCAATGATGAGTGTGAGTCTTGTTCCGATTTTTTTACAGATAAGACTACCCCAGAAAGCACCAAGACAGAAGAAGCACATTGTCAATGTGAAGTTGAAGGCTAAAACGGAATCGCTCCATCCGAATTCGTTTTTAAATGGGATTTTTAAAATTGACCAGGCATATAAAACACCTGAAAAAAGCATTGTGAATACACCTGATATAAGGTAAAGCCAACGCTTGTTAAGACTTGCGTTTGTTGTCATAAATGTACCTCCGAAACAACAAATAATGTGACTAATTATACCACAATAAAAAATCATTTCAACAAAAATAGATTAGGTTTTGTGCTGTGGAATGATTTACTTTTCAATTTTATTTAAGTGTGAATTCTGCGTGGTTGTCGGAATAGCCTTTATTATTGCCGATAGTGTTAAGAAGCATTTCCTTAAGGTCGATTTTATTGTCACCCTTCTGAAGTTTTGGCTCAACCTTTTTGATAATGAAAGAAAATCGTTTAAGGACTTTTGTGAATGCGCTGTGTATTGGGGTGCCTTCAACATAAGGCATATCACCTGTGAAAATCGCAAGTCCTACTTCACCAATCAGGTCGGTTAATTTCTTGTTTTTGATTGATTTGTCAACCTTAATGAAAAGGAGATGACTTAATGTGCCGATAGTTGCAGTTGTGATAAATTTTTTGCCAAGATTTTTAAGGTGCTTAACAATGCCATCGCCACCGTTAAGGGCACGGAGAATACGCTCAACAATAGCACCGCGGAATTGACGGTCAAAATATTCCTGAGTTGGGAGTCCGTTCATATCCAGACCGAAATCCTCAACGGGAATTGACTGAATTTTAAGTTTTGAATTCTCATCGATTTCGATTTTTCTGTATTTTGCAGGACTACCCACAAGACAGGATGTGCAGACATCGATAAATCGATTACCCTTTTCGCTGAAAAATTCGTTGATGCTCTGAATGTGCATATGTCCTGTAAACGCAAGTTCTACTCCGTTGTCAGCAAGGAAGGATGCAACCTTACGCCATTCCTTGATTTTAGCATCACCAACAAAATCAAAAACAGGCACAGATGGGATAATAGGGTAGTGGCAGATAGCAAACATTGAGCATCCGTCAGCGTTAGATTTGTCAATCTGCTCCTTTGCCCAGGTCATAAGTCTTTCATCCATAGCACCCTTTGGCTGATTTTCACTATCGCAACAAATTGCAAGCATTCTGACACCGTCTGTAATCTGTGCAACATAAGAATGAGTTGGTTCATCAACTGCAAGTGCATCACCAATGCCAAAATCCTTGTACAAATCAGTGAGAATTTCAAATGGTGTACCTTCTACATTAATCCATTGGTCATTTTTAAAGGCAAACGCGCTGCCATAATCGTGTCCTGCAGTAATTACAAAGATTTTTTTGCCATTTTCTTTGAGTTTATAAAGCTCCTTTACAAAGCTTTTGTGACTTTCCAATTCACCATTTTTTGTAAGGTCACCCGGAATAATGACAATATCGATGTCACGGTCGTTAGAGATTTTCTCGAAAACAGATTTTACGATAGCGCTACTTTCTTTCATAAAATACTGTTCTTTTTTCATATAGTCTTCAAATGCCTTGCCTTCAGCACCTAAATCGTTTTCGAAATAATGAGTGTCAGTAAGAAGATAAAATTTTACAGGATTCATAGTTAATATTCCCTTTCAAAGTTATACGTATATATTATCATAATTTGTGGTTCATTTACAACAGTAAGATGTGGATAGTTTAAATTATAATTTAATTACTCAAAACAAACAGCGAGGCGTTGTACCTCGCTGTAATTGTTTGTTCAAACTATTCCCACCATTCAGGTGCGTTACATTCCTTGGGTAATGTATCTGTCCAACCCACAGCATAAGCTGTATATGCTCCGATTTTTGCATTGTTCACATCATTAACAAGTGTCAGCATGATATCATTCGGATAAAGTTCTTTTGCAAGTTTTTCTCTTTGTGGCATTTCACCGTAAGGGTTATAAAAATCCTCTGCACCAAAAAGATGAAGAATTTCGTGGGCAATTGTACTGCAACAAGTGGTGTTGTCAAATTTCAATGAATCGTCGAAAAACACACAAAATTCAATCTGTTTTGAATTTTCCGGTGTATATGAATATTTATATGAACGACCTTCCTTGTTGACAATAATAAGATAGGCAATTTGCTCAATGCTAGTTTCCTTTTTAAGTGAGGCATCCATTTCTTCAGGCGATTTGTAGCCTAACGACGAGGCAACCTGATTTAAAATATCCTCCTGACTACCATTTTCAACAACGTCACTTTCGATTATTCCGTCATAGATAATCTTCGTGTCGCTGTCAGTTAGGCTTTTATACTGTGTGCTGATTGTAACAGAATAATCCGTTGCCTTTTGTGAAAGGTAATCAAGAGATACAAGAAACTTCTTCTCGATAAATTCAGTTTTCTCTTTTTCATTCCAACTGCTTTCCTTGTCATCAAGATGAATAACAAAATAACAAAGATTACTTTCCATATCATAGCAAGAGCCCTTGTTATGATTTTTTCTTGTCTGGTCAGTTATTGGAGTTGTAATAATAGTTGGTTCAGGCTTTTTTGGTCTGAATAAAGGTCTCAAATCCACAAAGCAGAGAAAGAAAACTATGAAAAATACAATTATTTTAACTTTTGTTGAACGCTTCATTTTTCTTTTCCTTAATATAAGATATAATTATTATAAAATAGAAAACGAAAAATTTCAATAAATATAAATTTTATGGAAAAAGTTGAAACAAAAACTAAATTTTGCTACTCTTATATTATGAAAGGGCAAAAGGTTAACCGAAAAAAGACGGGAGGTATGAAAATGAGCAAGGAAATAAACAATCTTGTTTTATCTGCAATGGCAGGAGATAAGGATGCCTTTGGTAAGCTCTATGAGTATTACGCAATTGATATGTATCGCTTTGCTCTTGGTCTTTGCAAAAATACTTATGATGCACAGGACGCTGTGCAGGATACGGCCGTATCAGTCTTTAAAAGTATGCATTCCTTAAGGAATCCTGACAAATTCAAATCATATCTGTTTTTATCCCTTTCAAATACATGTAAAAGAATTTTATCGAAAAATAATTACATAGTGGAGTTTGAGGACACAGGCTATACGGACAGCGAAATCGAATTTTCAATACCTGTCCGTGAAGCCCTTAACAGCCTCGACGAAGCTTCACGGGAAATTGTACTTTTGTCGGTGGTTGGTGGCTTTAAATCCCACGAAATCGGCAAAATGATGGACTTGCCATCAGCGACGGTAAGGACAAAATTGAGAAGAACATTAGGAAAACTCAGAAAGGAGCTGGAATAATGAAAAAGACAAAGAAAATGC
This sequence comes from Clostridiaceae bacterium, assembly GCA_904501895.1. GTDB lineage: Bacteria > Bacillota > Clostridia > Oscillospirales > Acutalibacteraceae > Fimenecus. The sequence continues at coordinate 4,736 of CAJGCX010000020.1, read as the reverse complement.
TTAACAGCAAAATGCAGGTTAATTTGCCTGACTCCTTAAGCACAGAAAATATTATGGCAACCATTGAGTCTTCAAAAGCAGAAGTTATTGAAATGCCAAAGAAAAAGAACAATGCGAAGAAAATTGTGCCTTTGGTGGCATCGTTACTTCTTGTTGTGGGTGTTGTAGGTATGTATATGAGCCTTCAGGAAAAGGAAATACCTGTCAATGATAGCGTGAAAAATGCAGAAGTAATGCGTTATGAATCTTACGATAAGGTTTATGAAAAATTCGATAAGCTTCATAAGGAAGCAAAAAAGAATAATTTCAGAGATTTCTTCTATGCTAATGACGAAGAAGCGGATATGATAGCTGACGGTGCTATGCCTGAATCTGCAGTCGGAAGTATGAATGGTGCGGCAATAGGCAGTACTACTACGGATGATACAGTAGAAGAAAACACAACTACACTTGTTGATAAGGATTATGGCACAACCAACACTCAGGAAAAGGGAGTTGACGAGGGCGATATTATCAAAACTGACGGAAGCTACCTTTACATTGCAAACGGTGAAACCACATCAGTTTCTATCGTTGATGTTACAAAGGATAAAATGAAGGAAACTGCACAGGTCGAGTTAAAGGAAACAGAGCTTGTTAATGAAATTTATATTAACGGTGATAAGCTTGTTATAGTTGGCAATCTTCGAAAAAAAACAAATGATAAGAAAAAATCGGAATTAGTGGATTATGCCTACGGTACTTATGGTTCTTATAGGGAATCTTCATACGATACATTTGTTAAGGTGTATGATATAAGTGACAAAAATGCTCCGAAGCTTGTAACAGAATATTCACAGCAGGGTACTTATGATAATTCACGAATGATTGGCACAAAGCTTTATACAATCAGTGAATACTATGTAAACACATATTCAGATGATTATCGTGATAAGTGTATTCCAGAGGTTACTGTAAATGATGTTTGTGAACCGATTCCTGCAGGATGTATTTCAATTGTTGAAGAAAGCCCATCAACAACCTATGCTGTTGTTACAACTCTTGATTTAAGTAAGGATGCTGACCCTGAAAGTGAAGCAATTCTCGGTGAGTGTAATCATCTTTATGCATCTGCAGAAGGCTTGTTCTTATGCGAAACAACAGGTGATGGAATACAGGATACAACTAAAATTTATAAATTTGATTATACTGACACAGGTGTTGAGTATAAATGCACAGGCAAGGTAAACGGATATATCAATAATCAATTTTCAATGAGCTATGACGGTGAATATTTCCGTATAGCAACAACAGCTAATAACTCAAAGACAGACGGAAATACAGTTTCTTTCTCAGTTGATGACAGAACAAATAACCTCTATATTCTCAACAACAATATGGAGATTGTAGGTAAGGTTGAGGATTTAGCAAAGGGTGAGCTTATTGAATCTGTACGTTTTGTAGGTGATATGGCTTATGTTGTAACCTTCCGTCAGACTGACCCATTGTTTGTGATTGATTTGAGCGACCCTGAAAACCCAACTGTAAAGGGTGAACTTAAAATACCGGGATTTTCAGAATATCTTCACCCGATTACGGAAAACCTTATTGTAGGCGTTGGTCAGGATGGTACAGAAACAGGTACAAACGGGGATTGCAAGGTATCATTATTTGATGTTACTGACCTTTATGCACCAAAAGAAACAGTATCACTTCCTGTAACTGACGGTAAAGGATATGCTTATTCTGAAATTGCATATAACCATAAATTGTATGTGACTCTTTCTAATACTGAATTTGCTGTACCGTTTACATTCAATTGGTATGTGAATTATAGCAATATTGAAAAGGGTGGAAACTACTATATCAGATATAAGCTCCAGAATGGCACTCTTTGTGAAATGGCTAGATATTATCTGGGAGCAAAAAATAGTACAATTTTAGGTGCAACATATGTTGAGGATAATTTCTATGTTGTGTATTATAATTACAACGAGTATAAAACAGAAATAGTAGCGTTTGACCTTACAACACACGAGGAAATTGACAGAATAACAACCTATGAAAAATAAAGTAATAGAATTTTTAGTGGGATTTTTAACAGCAATAGTCAGTTGGATTTCTTTAAGCTACGTTTTCTTCCCAATAAAACTTTCAGCACCTTTTTTCGAATATTTTGTCGCAACAATGACACATTTAGCACCTCTTAAAGCGTTTATTACGATTGTGTTTGTTCTTACTGTAATGGTAATTGTGGACAAATTATTAAAAAAGGGCAAATTGTGATTTGATTTGTTGACAAAGATTTCCGTAAATGCTATACTAATTAAAAGAAACCCCAAGGGGAGTAGCTGTTTACGGTAGTCAACATCCGTCAAAAATATTGACTGGTTACCGTACCTGATTTTCGGGTAGCAAGACCTTCGGCAGTTAAAACTGTGGAAGGTCTTTTTTGATATTGTATAATTTATTGCGTATGCAAAAAAATAAAAAAGAGGTGTTTTTATGAAGCATTATCTTCACGAGGTCGCTGACGTTTTTGCAGAGGTTAAGAGTACTGAAATGGGTCTTACATCTGCTGAGGCTGAAAAACGACTTGAAGCAAACGGAAAAAACAAGTTGGCAGAAGCAAAGAAAGTATCAATGTTTTCTCGTTTCCTTGACCAGCTTAAGGACCCGATGATTATCATTTTGCTCGTTGCTGCTGTAATTTCTGCTGCAACTGAAATGATTGAGCATGGTGGTTTTGTAACTCCAACTGACTCTATCATCATCCTTGTTGTTGTTCTTATTAATGCAATCTTGGGCGTTGTTCAGGAAAGTAAGGCTGAAAAGGCTGTTGAAGCATTACAGAAGATGTCTGCTGCTACAACTAAAACTCTTCGTGACGGTCAGGTTGTAACTGTTAAGAGTGAAGACTTAGTTGTTGGTGACGTTATTCTTCTTGATGCAGGTGACGCTATTCCTGCTGACTGTCGTATCTTTGAGTGCGCAAGTATGAAAATCGAGGAAGCAGCACTTACAGGTGAATCTGTTCCTGTTACAAAGCTTGTTAATGCACTTATGGGTAAAAAAGGTGACGACGAAGTTGCTCTTGGTGACCGTAAGAATATGGCATATATGGGCTCAACTCTCGTTTACGGTCGTGGTAAGGCAGTTGTTGTAGCAACAGGTATGGATACTGAAATGGGTAAAATTGCTAATGCTATTACCCTTGCTGAAGAAGGCAAAACTCCACTTGAAATCAAACTTGAACAGCTTTCAAAGGTTCTTACAAAGCTTGTTATCGGTGTTTGTATTGTTATTTTTGCATACAACATTCTTACACAGTATATTCTCCCTGACGTTAAGCCAGAGTTCTTCCATGTAGCGCTTGATTCATTCATTACTGCTATTGCTCTCGCTGTTGCTGCAATCCCTGAAGGACTTGTTGCAGTTATGACTATCGTTCTTTCTATTGGCGTTACAAATATGTCAAAGAAGAACGCTATTATCCGTAAAATGACAGCGGTTGAAACTCTCGGTTGTACACAGATTATCTGTTCTGATAAGACAGGTACTCTTACACAGAACGTTATGACAGTTGTTGACCACTTTGCTCCAAATGAACAGCAGTTGGCAACAGCAATGGCTCTTTGTACTAACGCTGAAGTACAGGAGGACGGTAAGAGCACAGGTGAACCTGATGAAGTTGCTCTTATTAACTATGCTGCAACTCTTGACCTTCCAAAGTCAAAGCTTGTTGAGGCATATCCAAGAATCGGTGAAGTTCCATTTGACTCAGGCAGAAAGATGATGTCAACTGTTCACAATAGCGCAAGAGGCGTTATCCAGTTTACAAAGGGTGCTCCTGACGAAATCCTTAAGAAGTGTACTCACATTGACGTGAACGGTGAAGTTCTCGAAATGACAGATGCTCTTCGTGAAAAGATTATGGAAGAAAATACAAGAATGGGTAATAAGGCTCTTCGTGTATTTGCAGTTGCATATAAGAATCATGAAGTTGCTCCTGCAGCATTCGATTCAGAATCACTTGAATATGATATGACATTTATCGGTCTTACAGGTATGATTGACCCTGTTCGTCCTGAGGTTAAGGATGCTATCGTTGAATGTCGTGGTGCAGGTATCAAGCCTATTATGATTACAGGTGACCACATCAACACAGCAAAGGCTATTGCTCGTGAGCTTGGTATTCTTTCAGATGATAATCAGGCTATGATGGGTGCTGATATCGATAAGTACTCTGACGAAGAGTTTGAAAAAATCGTTGAAAACATCTGCGTTTACGCTCGTGTTCAGCCTGAACATAAGACAAGAATTGTTAACGCTTGGAGAAACAAGGGCTACGTTACTGCTATGACAGGTGACGGTGTTAACGACGCTCCATCAATTAAGAGTGCTGATATCGGTGTTGGTATGGGTATCACAGGTACTGACGTTACAAAGAACGTTGCTGATATGGTTCTTGCTGATGACAACTTTGCAACAATCGTTTCAGCTGTTGGTGAAGGAAGAAGAATTTACGACAATATCCGTAAGGCAATTCAGTTCCTTCTTGGTTCAAACCTTTCAGAGGTTGTTTCAATCTTCTTTGCAACAATTATGAACTTTACAATTCTTCGTGCACCACATCTTCTTTTCATCAACCTTGTTACAGACTGCTTCCCAGCATTGGCACTCGGTCTTGAACAGCCTGAAGAAAACATTATGAGAAGAAAGCCAAGAAGCAAGAATGACGGTATTTTCGCAGGTGG
>CAJGCX010000019.1 GCA_904501895.1 Clostridiaceae bacterium | reverse complement strand
CTATGCAGGAGCAGGGCTTTTTTCAGGACTGTTTTCATATTCAGGCAGAGTGCTTTGTGCCTGTGCATACATATTTTCCTACGGTGCATTATTCGTTTTTCTTGGTGACGGTAATGAAAGCTTTGAGCCATTGATTGAAACAGCACTTGCTTCCGTATTTTTTGTGATGACACCACAGAAATTGGTTTTTCAGATAAAAATGAAGCTGTCATTTCTCTCGTATTCAGGTGATGGACGTGAATTTCGCAATATGATTGTGTCACAGTTAAAATCTGTCCGTGATGCAATAGGTGATATGTCAGAAACGGTTACAAGAGTCACAAATGCATTAAAACAAAAAAGTGCACCTGACACAACTGCAGTTTATCTTCGTGTAAGAGATAATGTTTGTGAAAAATGTGCAAGCTATAACAAATGTTGGAGAAATATGCTTCCTGCCACATTGGGTGAATTTGATGAAATCCTCGAAACCATAAGGAAAACAGGGAGTGTAACACCGTCGGTATCACCGATGTCATTACAGAGCAGATGCATAAGAATAATGTCACTTTGCGACAGCTTTAATAAAAATTATGTGCTTTATTCAGCACATCTCGGAGCAGAAGGGAGAATTAATGAAATGCGAAAAATTACCGCTGACCAATTTGAAACAGTAGGTGAGATGATTGACGATTTGCTCATTAATTTTGAAGGTGGTGCAAAGCCACTTGCAGGCAAATCATTGGCACTTAAAAACAGCCTTGACGATATTGGTGTACACGCTTTTGTCAATTGCTACGAAGATGAAAATATGAATATGGTTATAAATTTAAGTGTTGAAAATGAGTGCAAGGCATCTGCAGATGAAATTCGTGAATGTATCGTAAAATCTACGGAAAAGCAATTTCCTTTTCCTGCAGTTATCAATGGTGAAAATGAAAAAATGATGCTTTTCTGGGAGGAAACCACTCTTATGGCAGAGTGTGTTTATCATCAGGTTTCAGGAAGTGAAGAGGTCTGTGGTGATTGCTTTGACTCGTTTTTTGACGGAAAAGGAAATTTTATTGCAGTATTAAGTGACGGAATGGGTACAGGGGAGCGTGCTGCAGTTGACGGAGCTATGGCATCCTCACTTTTTTCGAGGCTTATTATCTCCGGCTTTTCATTCCCTTGTGCATTGCGACTTGTAAATTCGGCTATGCTTGTGAAAAGCTATGAGGAGTCACTTGCAACCCTGGATATTTTAAAGGTAAATCTTTATAACGGACAAGCTGTTATTTATAAAGCAGGTGCAACAGCATCACTTCTTTACAGGAAAGGTAAGGTGAGTGAAATAAAAAAATCTGCTATGCCAATTGGAATTTTAAGACAAGCAGAATTTGCCACAATCAAGGGTGGTCTTAAAAATAATGACGTTGTGATTATGATGTCTGATGGTGCAGTTGACAACAGCCTTGATGAAATCAAGAAATACGTTACTGACAACGGTTTTTCTTATGATTTACCTGAAAAACTGTGTGCTATTGCAAGGACAAAAAACAAAAGCCACAGTGACGATATCACTGTGGCAGTTATAAGGATTAAGTTGAATAATGATTAAAATTTAACCCACATTGCAGGGCGGACAGAAAGCTTTTCAATTGATACAGGAGTACCTAACTGAAGAATAAATCCGTCAATTTTTACGTAGGATGCTGAATAGAGTGTTGAACCCGGGGAGCGAAGCCACCAACGACATGTTTTTGTAACACCTTCAAGCTGTGTGCCTTGAGATTCAGCATAATTTGTTGCAAGACAGACTCTGTCAACAGTTGATGGAAGATAAGTTTTAGCCTCATCAATTGACAAAAGGAAAATCTTATCCTTTGTGTCGTTTCCACCAAATGTGTTGTAATCAGCGTTGTCTCTGTTTTCAATAGTTGTTGCTTTAATTTTCTTTTTCTGTGTCTTGTTAAAGGCAGTTGAATAAAATTCGTTGTTAAGCCATTTACGAAGGTCACATTTTTCCCATGTCACCTGTCCTACAGAATCGTGATAACGACGACAATCAAGAGCGTAACGGCTTACAACGAGCATATTTCCATCGGCATCCTTTTCAAGAACTCGCCATTCAATTTCCTCTTTGCCATTTGCAGTTCTGTTATCCTGCTCATAATTACCGAAATAGATAATGTCACCAATCTGTGCCACCTCAGGATGAGCCTTGATAAGCTCCTTTGCCTGTTCCTGGCTGTCCTTAAATGTGTAAAGAGATTTGAATGTCACATAAGCCTCTTCGTAATTACTTGCTTCAACATCCTTAACAGCGTTGTTGTATCTGATTGACGGAATAATCACAGTAATTGTAAGAGCACCAAGACCGATAACAACAAGAAGGATAAGGAGAGTTTTAAGAAGCTTTCCTTTTTTCTCCTGTGCCTTTCTTTCTTTTTCAATTCGGTTCTTTTCCGCCATTCTTTCAGCTTCGAGTCGTTGCTCTTCAGCCTTAAGACGATTTTTTTCAGCCTGAGCCCTTGCTTCGGCAGTTTTTCTTTTTTCATTTTCAATGCGAAGAGCATCAGCTGTCACACCCTCAGGAGTCGAATCGCCACTTTCGGGAAGTGCCTGACGAGTGCCACAGTAAGCGCATACAGCAAAGGCACCGTTATCTTCAATTTCCAGTGTGCCACCACACATTTCACATTTAAGCATTGACATTGTGTTACCTCAATTATTTAAGTGCTTTACACTTTTTATTTCTCGCATCAATAAGGTCTAATAATTCAGCGGACATTGATGCTACGAGCTCTGCATCTTCGTTTTTCACAGCATTTGTAAGAGCGTTGAACTGATATTGAATTTTTGTTTCAACATCGCTGAGAGCATCGTTGCTCATTGGGTCTGAATAACGGATTGCTTCATAAACCTTTTTAGTATCTGATTTGATTTCAGGTGTTTTTGCAGTTGACACAAGATGTTCAGCGTCTGCTGTAAGCAATCTGATAAATGCAGTCTGCTGTTTAACCTTTTCACCGGTAGCTTCTACTGCATCACGAGCAACTGACTTTTTAACAAGTCCGATTGCAGAAAGTGCAATAACAACAATAGCTACAACAACCATTGTTACAATCGGAAGATTTAATATCATGAACAATGCAGATGCAATTGTTAACACAACAAATGTAGCAAAACCGTTGTAAACGAGAGGAAGTCCGTAGAATGTCTTTTCATTTGTATCTGCCTTGCCGAAAGCCATAAATGTTGCAATTACTGCGTAAACATAGCCTAAAAGCATAATTATAAGGGCAATGAAAAATTCTGCTGTGTAACGAGGAGATGTATAGTTGCCTTCAATAGATGCAACATTGTCTGAAAACTGAATCATATCAATGCCCTCTGCAATTGGGTTAAGGGCAACCTTTGTTACAGGGAGAGTGTCAATAGTGTCAGGAATAACAACATATTTTGACGAACCCTTGTAGCCAACGATTGTTACTGTCTTTTTATCTACATAATTATATGCAAAGGTTGAATTTTCCTTAACTTCAGGAGCATCTTCTGCTGTCTCGTCTTTTAAGTCATCTGTTGAGTCTTCTGCTACAGGAATATCAACGTTTGGGTTTTCGGAATCTGCAATTTCCACAAAGTTCAAGCCATTTGCATTTGCAAAGACCTCTGCATAAGAACCGTCTGTGCCTTTTATTGTTACTGCATCGGATTTATCGTAAATCAAAAATGATAAACCGATGAAAACAACTAAAACAATACTTGTAAGAATTACAACTAAATTTTTACCGTTCTTCATAATGATTCTCCTTATAAAATGCTTGTAAGAAGCTGAGCTTTAAGATTATTGAATTCTTCTTCACTTAACATTCCTGCTTCTTTCATTACTGTAAGCTTTTCGATTTTTGCTTTAAAAGTAGCCATATCGTCATTTGCCTGAGCTGGTGCTGTGTTGATAGCATCATTCATCATACCACCAACCATACCGCCAACGGCACCGCCGACACCTGCCATTGTGCCAAAGCCTACACCAAGGTTTGTAAATTCACCAACAGCCTCATTCTGTGCAACCTGTTCAGCAACATCAAATCCACGTTCCTGACTGTATGTATAGCCTTCCTGTGCGCGCTTTGTAGCCTGAGCCTTTGAGTCGATAATTACCTTCTGTGCTTCTGTTTCAGCGTAAATCAAGTCTGTCTGCTGACGAAGCTTTGCCTCAGCAATATCAGCATACTGACGGAAATGGAGTGACTTGAATTTCTCGTACATTGAGTCACCGTCAGGCTTAGCAATGTTTGTTACAAAGAATTTTTCAAGTGAAACACCATAGTCTGCAAAGTCATTTACAAGAAGAGCTTTGATTGCATCAGAGAACATTGAAAGATTTTCATCAATTTCAAAAATACTGATGCTGTTTGCCTTCATTGTCTGTGCAATATATGTTTTCACTCTTGTCATAAGGAATGAACGGAAGAAAACAGTGAGCTGTGCCTGTGTAAGGAAGTTTTCAGTACCAACAAGCTTTAAAAGAAGCTTTCTTGAATCCTCTGCACGAAGACTCATTTCACCACTTGCACCGATTGAAAGTGGGAAATTATATGTAGGCTCCATATACTGAACCTTTGAGTCAGTGCCCCATTTGATATTCATTTGTTCAGCCTTGTTAATAAAATAAACCTCACAATGGAAAGGTGTATCACCGGTTGTACGGTTGAGAGCCTTGCCGATTTTAGGAATATTCTGTGTTTCAAGTGTGTATCGTCCAGGTCCAAACAAATCAAGTGCCTGACCATTCATAAAGAAAATTGCTTCCTGACTTTCGTGAACAATTAATTGTGTGAGAGAATTAAAATCCTCACAAGGGTGCTTCCAGATAAAGACATCATTATTGCCTTCATATTTAATTACATCTGCTATTTTTGACATGTTAAATCCTCCTTAGTCCAATCTTACTCAACTTGAAGTGAGATTCTATCAATGCATTTATCAGTCTCAGCATCATAGAACTCTATTGTGAAAGTTCCTGCTGTGCTAGAAAAACCTTCATTCCAAAGAATTCCTAAATTTGAATGATCAGTACAGTCTTCCCAATACCAACTGGATGTGTACACATCTCCGCTTGGCCACTTAGTTTTATTATACAAAGTTATTTTTTTGTTTGGTTCACCACCGGAAAGAATAAAATTCATATGGTAATATGAACATTTCTTAGGAACAGACCCTATATTAGTTTCTTCATCATTGGGGTTTGTATTGCAATAATCCAACGTAACTTCCCATGCATATAAATCATCAAATAATTCTTTTGAATCTTTATAATCTAAATCTTTTAATTCCTTTAAAAATTGATATGTAGTTTCGTCTTCACGGTAATAGTTGTCATTAATATATCCGTATTGTGCTTCGTGCATCAATTCCTTACTATCCGGGAAATCACTGCTTGCAAAATAGAGATATGCAGAATAATAATCTCCGTTATGTAGATTTTCAACCGCATTATTATATTCGACATAAGGTGATATCAAAATTGAACATATGACACAGATGCTTGCAATAATCACAACTGTTATACTACATATTATAGCAATTTTTTTCTTCTTTTTATTTTTCTTTTTTTTGGTATGTAATTCCTCGATCGTTTCTATGCATTTTGAATACATTTCTTCAGCGTCTTTATAACCAAATATTGATTTAAACATATTGGAGGCAAACTCAACGTTTTCAATATCTTTGGAATTGTACAGTTCAATTGCATCATCGTATATAGAATCTTGATTCTTTTCCCTCACAATTTTTGCGCATTTTGCTAAAAAATATTTTAACTCTGCATCAGCAAAACGAAATGCTTTCAAATAGTTTGAATATGTATCAAAAACTACATCGCAATTTACTAAGTCATCTTTTGTTTTTATTTTAAGTTCAATTAACAACTTAATAAAATATGCATTAGCGTTGTCTGGATGGGTGTTTAAAACTTTTTCAACGTTATCGAAAGCACTATCCCATTCTTCATCTTCTAAATATAGATATGCCCTTTTAATCAAAGCGGAAACATCTACCGTTTCATCTTCTTTAGCAAAAAAATTTCCGGTATTTTCTTTTGAGTGAAGAACTTTGTTTATTCCACGTACTACATCATTAACAAATCCGATTTTACTCATATCTTGTGATTGAAGGTGAGAAAATTCTTCTGGCAAATCATAAGCATCCATGTTGCGATAACATGGTATAAGGAGCTTTGAACGGTCTGTCTTTATAAGTTTCAAGAATCTCGACCATTCGTTTTTTACCCATACTGATTCAAAATATTCAGGTTTTGTACCAATAACGAGCATTACCTTCGCAGAATTAAGTGCTGCGAATATGTATGGTTCATACTCTTCACCAAGCTTATCTTCAAGTGTAATTGCGGAATAGAATACCTTAAAACCTTCATTAGTTAATTGATGATAAATGTCATTTGCCAATGAGCTATCAATAGTACGTTGACCGTGTTCATCAGTTTCTTTATAGCAAATAAATACATCAAATGGTTTTTCTTTCTTTACAACCTCAAGAATGCTATGCTGAATATTGTTGATTTTCTTGGCTTCTTCTTCATAGATTACCTTCTGATAGCTATCTGCATTGGCAATAGCTGAAAGATATGCAGAATCAGCAAGGATAGCATCGTAAGAAGTTCTGTGGCAAGTAGGTATGCGAGTATATGTCTTAGGGTCTTCAACATATTCAATACCATACTTGCAAAGCACTATGCCCCAATGAGCTTCAGACTCGGAATTGTCAAGCTCAAGAATTTTTTCATATACCTGTTCAGCTTTATCAAACTCACATTTAAGACGAAGATTGTTTGCTCTATTGAAAAGATTAGATACAACATCATCACAATTTTTTGGCAATGTTTGCTTTGTACCACAATATTCGCAGGTTGCAACTGTTTCATTGTTGTTAATCTCAAGTGTTCCACCGCACATTTTACACTTAAAAACTGCCATAATTATTTTCTCCCATTATTTATATTTTGTAGCGTATCCATCGAAGAATGAAGGTGGGTCCCCATATTCGTCATACATCTTAATTTTAGCGCCATCAAATGTAAGCTTTTCTGCCCACATAAAGTCCTTTATTTTATATGATTTTGTTGCAGGGTCGTATTCAATTGTTCCATAATTATCATACCAAAACTCATCTGCGTGATTGACGGATTTATCAGCATTTGTACCATATGAAATAACACCATCTTTGATTTCCATATAATAGCCAAAGAAATTTTGCCATTTCCACATGCCATTTAAAGCCTTCATCGCGTTTTCAACCTCATTTTTTTCAGCTTCAGCTTTAGCGTTTGTGGCATCAATTTCTTTTTGAGCTTTATTATACGCCTTAATTGCAGGTTCGTAACCAGCATCTACTAGTTCCTGAATTGTGTTTTGATATTCCAAATAATTACCGGAATCAAATTTTGGTTGAGCTAGTGTTAATTTGATTTCATAGATATAATTTTGAGAATCTTTATATTCAGAAATGACTACAAATTTATTTAATGCACCTTCTAAATCTTTTTTATTATACTGTTCAAGGGCCTCGTTATAAATTTGACTTTTATTTTCTTCGCTTAACTTGTTGAATTCATTCTCTGAAAGATCAATTTTAATATTGATTACAGGTCTGACACCAACAAAAGCATTAGTCACATACAGTGGTTCACCATATTCACCTGTGCTTAAAACTGGGTATTCAGTAGCTGAAATAGAATCACCTCTAACCCACCAACAACTATATCCATTTTCTGCAACCTGTATGCCGGCTTTTTTCGCATATTCTGTTGCTAAAACACGTTTTGACTCTGCTGTAGGGAAATATTCATCTATTTCATCCATACTCAATATTGTAATATTTGAAATTAAGCAATTTGACTCTTTTTCAGAAAAGGCAATGTTTTTAAATTCAGTGTTCAGCCAGTCAAACAAACTGCTATTTCCCCACTGTATCTCTTTTAATTCAGAATTATATGGTTTTGCAGTTAAGCACTCTTTTGAAATAAGTAACACGCTGTCGACATTTCTTTTAAGAACAATCCATTCAATTGATGAATAATTATTTTTGAAGATCCCGTTGTCGGTGCTATATATACCAAATTTTACTTCATCACCAGCCTGAGCATATTTTAATTTCCCCTGCTCAATATTATACATTTTATCCGCAACATCTTTGAAGTGTGGGCTTTTAGCATAATATGATATAGCTGTTTCATAATCACCTTTTTCTAATGCTACATTGCCCTTTTTATAGTTGCTTGAAGGTGTAATCCAAAAAATCACAGTTGAAAGTGTCAACGAAATAAAAATTAAAACTATAACAGAGATGATGGATATCTTTTTTATCGTTTTAGCTTGTCGTTGCTTCTTTGCCTCTTTTTCTTTTAATTCTTTCTTTCTTTTTCTTTCCTGCTCTTCAATTTCTGATATTTTCTTTTCAATTTTATCCTTTAGGTTATTAATGGTACTTGCAAAATTGGGTTCGCTCAAAAGTAATGTATCGACATTAATTCGTTCAATAAGATTTATCGCTTTTTTAAAATCTGAGATTGACGATTTGTTGTTATAAATATGAAATGCTTCATTGTATAGAGTATGATAACCACATGAAATTAGGAATTCTTTTAATTCGTCATCGGCATAATTGACAGCATTGATATAGGCTTCTGTATCAACTATTGATGATTTGATTTCATTTATTTTTTCAATATTTTTGCAATCATTTTGTATCATTAATTGATAAACATAATACATTGCATTGTCTACGTCATAGGCATGTACGGTATCTAGGCAGAGATTTGCAGATTTAAAATCACCAGAGTTTATGAAGTGTAATGCCTTTTGGAGCATGGAATCAACCATTTGATTCTCTACACTTCCATTAATTGGATTAGATTTTTTTAATGGTATAATTTTATTTATACCACGCACTAAATCCTGCATAAATCCGATTTTTGTCATGTCTTGTGCCTGAATATAAGACAACTCTTCTGGTAAATCGTAAGGACTAATTTCAGCATAAATCGGGATGATGGTTTTCTTTTTTCCACTTTTTACAAGTGCGAGATATCTGCTCCACTCATTTTTCACCCACACCGCATTGAAATGTTCAGGCTTTGTTCCCACAATAAGCATTACTTTTGCCGAATTAAGTGCGGCAAAAATATATGGCTCATATGCTGTACCAAGTTTATCTTCAAGAGTAATACGAGAGAAAAACACCTTGTAGCCCTCTTCAGTTAGCGCTTTATATATGTCCTGTGCATAAACACTATCAGGCGTTCTTCTACCATAATTATCAGTTTCTTTGTAACAAATGAACACATCAAAAGGTTCTTCCTTCTGCGAAATAGCAAGAATTCCTTTTTGAATTTCATCAATAGCAGTTGCTTCTTGTTGGTATATTTCTGATTGATATCCATCTGCATATTGTAAGGCGGATTTATAGTCTTCATCAGCAAAAATAGAACTGTATTGAGCCCTGTTAATAGTAGGGATTCTCTTGCGTGTTTTAGGGTCTTCAACATATTCAATACCATAACGACAGAGGACAAGAGACCAATAACTTTCGGCATCGGTATTGTCATCACTAAGAATTTGTTCATATATAGCTGCAGCTTTATCAAACTCGTTACATCTTCTGAAATGATTTGCTCGGTCATAAAGATTTGCGCGTCGGTCATCATCAAGCTTTGGCAATGTTTGCTTTGTACCACAATATTCGCAGGTTGCAACTGTTTCATTGTTGTTAATCTCAAGTGTTCCACCGCACATTTTACACTTAAAAACTGCCATAATTATTTTCTCCCATTAGTTATATCTTGTGATGCTTCCCTCAAACAGAATAGGGTAGCCACCATCTGTGTCATCTATTTTGATTTTAGAGCCATCATATTCGAGTGTGCCAACAACTATGTCGTATCTGCTTAATGAGTAGGTTGTGGTCTCTATGTCATAGGTGATATAATATGAATCTTCCCAATAGTCAACATTGTCAAGGTCAATGCCATAGTAAAGCGTACCATCATCTATTCTCATATATCTATCCTTGCCATATTCCTGATATTTCCACACGCCGTTTAATGCGCCGATAGCCTCAATAGATTCTTTGAGCTTGGCAGATTCTTTTTCTCTTTTTGTATCTATTGATGCCTGTAAATTTTCATCCATTGGAAGATATTCACAATTAAGATATTCACCTCGTCCGAATGGAATATAGCCTTCCTCGTCATAGCTAGTTTTTATTTTTATCCATTTTGTTTGGTTGGATATTTGGGAATCTAAAATAGTATAAATCTCATCCTTGTTCACAGTACCTACGTCGTCACTGATGTCGTTTGGATATTCTTTTATACTTACATGATAACTTGTGATAACGATTTGTTCAACAGATGAATCCCTTTCATTAGACCTTTCAGGAACATTGTTTTCAAAAACAAAAACACCTATGGAAACTAACAAAATTAATATGAAAAACGGAAGTTTTTTATTAATGAGTGCATCAATGATTGTGCACAAAGCAGTAGCTATACCTACAACTGCATATCCATGCCATAAAAGACTTGTAGGGGTGAAGAAAAGTGTTGCTTCCCACATAAGCCATACACTATAACAAACAAATAAAAGGCCAAAACTATATTTTGCATATTTGAAAGATTTTTTCTTAAAAAATAACATTGAAAATAAAGTCGCAAGGAAAACAGAAGCGCCTCCCACAAATGGTATAAAGACATCTCCAGCAAAAAGATTTTTTCTGCCAATGCCTACAAAAAAATCATTATAAAAAATTCCTGGAACAGATGACGAAGATAGAGTGAATGAATACATAATGAAGAAAAGGAGTGCTCCGAGTATTGAACATAAAGTTAATTTTCTCGAATTCTTCTTCCTTGTCTGGCTCTTTTCAAAGGCATTTAAAAGCTTTTGTTCGTTTTCACTTAAACCGGCTCTTGCATTGTTGCCCTGTCCAAGGATTTTTTCAACACCTCTTACAAGGTCTTGGATAGCGCCAATTTTAGACATATCCTGTGCCTGAAGTCTTGCAAACTCGTCAGGAAGAGCATAAGGTGACATATTTTTGTAAACAGGAATTAAGGTTTTATCCTTGTCTGTTTTCATAAATTCTATGTAACGCTTCCACTCATTCTTTACCCAAACAGCGTTGCAATTGTCAGAGTCAGTTGTGACAACAAGCATTACCTTTGCACTGGTGAGTGCAGCAAAAATACAAGGCTCATAGTCCTTGCCAAGCTTGTCTTCAAGTGTAATTCTTGAGAAGAAAACCTTAAACCCTTTGTTAGTAAGGTCGTTATATATATCTTGCGCTAATACACTATCTTCTGTACGATTGCCATCTGCATCAGTTTCCTTATAGCAAATAAATATATCATAAGGCTCTTCTTTAGCTGATGCGTTAAGAATTTTCTTTTGAAGTGAGTCGATAACCTCTGCTTCATCTTCATAAAAGAATTTTCTTTCTAAATCAGCAAACATTAGGGCCGATTTGTAGTTTTCGTTAACAGAAATGGATTTCACAAGTGTACGGTGACATGTTGGCACTCTTTTTCCTGTTTTTGGGTCTTCAACATATTCAATACCGAACTCGGAAAGCACCATTCCCCAATATGCTTCAGCTTCGTCATTCTTTTCTGCAACGATAGCTTCATAAGCACTGTAAGCTTTATCGAATTCGTTGTCCAATCTATATTGGTTTGCTCTGTTGTAGAGGCGAATAAGCTTGTCATCCAATGTGGGTACAGTCTGTTTTGTACCGCAATATGGACATTCGGCAATATTCATTCCTTGCTGGAGGTTAAGTTCACCACCGCACATTTTACACTTAAAAACTGCCATAAAAGAATCTCCAATCACCATTATATTTTATTTGATAAATTTCGACTTATTTATACAATTATAATACTATAAAAATTTTATGTCAACAAGAGAGTTGCCTGAGCACATTAAAATAAAACTATTGAAAAACAGTCGGAAAAGTGTTATTATCTTTTTATCTAATGTGAAAGGGGAATAACCTTTATGGCAAAAAACGAAAAAAAGGTAAAAGAAGTTAACAATCATCCTAACAAAATTGGCTTTAAGGATGTTGCCGGCTACACTATTGCTGAGTCAGGTAATATGTTCAACCTTACTTACATTACAAGCTACCTTAAAATTTTTATGACTGACGTTTTTGGAATAGCACCAAAGCTTGTTGGTTATATGTTCATCATCACTCGTCTTTGGGACGTTATTAACGACCCACTCTGGGGTGCTGTTGTTTCAAAGCGTAAGGCAGGTAAGGACGGTAAATATCGTCAGTATTTAAGACTTGTAGCTGTTCCTTTGGGAATTTCAACAGTTCTCTGCTTTATTCCATTCAATGACCCTAATTCAGTTTTCTATAATCAGACATTGGCAGAAAAGCCTATGCTTTTATTCGTTCTTGCAATTATCCTGTACCTTGTGTATTGCACAATGTACACTGCAATGAACATTCCATTCGGTTCACTCGCTTCTGTTATTACTGATGACCCTCAGGGCAGAACAGTTCTTTCAACTGCTCGTTCAGTTGGTAGTGGTATCGGTGGTGCAGTTGTTCTTCTTATTGCTCCAATGGTTATTTACGTTGGCAGTGGCAGAATTGACGAGCAGACAGGTCTTGAAATCGAGGTTGCAGACGGTAACAGAATGTTTATCTATGCACTTCTTATGGGTATTTTCTCAATTGTTACTTACCTTGTAGGTCACAAGATGGTTAAGGAACGTGTTCCTGCTGTTGAAGATGAAAATGTTGACTTAAAGGGCGTTTATAAGGGTCTTTTCAAGTCAAAGCCATTCGTTTTACTTACTCTTTCAGGTGTGCTTATCAGCGGTCAGCTTCAGTTTGGCTCATTCAATACATACCTTTATAAGAACTACTTCACAAACACAGGACTCAGCATTATCGGTACAATCTGTAATTACCTTCCAATGGTAATTCTCATTTTGTTCACACCAAAGCTTTCTGCAAAATTTGGTAAGAAGGAGCTTTGCGGAAAAACATCAATTATCTCTGCAATAGCTTCAATTTTCCTTTTCGTTACTGCAAACAATGAAAAGTTCATTATGTGGATTAACCCTGAGCAGGGCATTTATCCAGCTTGGCTTTATATGCTCTGTATGCTCCTTATCGGTTTCGGCTACACATTCGTAAGCCTTACTTGTTGGGCAGTTGTTATGGACGTTATTGACTATCAGGAATACACAACAGGCATCAGAAATGAAAGTGCAGTTTACTCTGCATACACATTCGGTCGTCAGTTTGGTCAGGCAATCGCTGATGCAGGCGGACTTTTCCTTCTTCAGTGGGCAAAATATGATAGCCTTACAGCAGGTAACGGCTTTATCGCAGAAAACGATACAAGTAAAAAGATTATGTTTATCTGTACTGTAATCCCTGCAATCGTTTACACAAGCGTATGGCTTATCTTCCGTTTCGGTTATCCTCTTACAAAGGAAAAGATGGAACCAATTTACGAAGCACTTCGTAAAAAGCACGAAGCAGAAGCAACAGCTGAATAAAATTGTACACAATAAATCAAGCACCTCGATTGAGGTGCTTTTTGTATGATAAATCATGATTATCAGAAGCTTACGGAGCTTTCTCTGTATTCTTTTGGTGTTTTGCCGGTGTGCTTTTTGAAAAGCTTTGTGAAATAGTTCACGTCGTAAATGCCACAATTCTGTGCGATTATCTGAACCTGCAGATTTGTTGAGGAAAGTAAAAATGCAGCCTGTTCAATACGCTTTTTCGAAACATATTCAGTAAGTGTGATGCCTGTTTCCTTTTTGAAGAGAGTTGAAAGATAGCTTGCATTCACATTAAGCATTTCAGCCTGACGACTAAGGCTTAAATCGGCAGTAATATCAAAGTCAACAAGTGCAATAACCTTTTGTATAAGAGAAGAATAGTTTTTCATTGAATGCTTTTTAACAAGCTGACAGTACTTATCAATCATCTCGTGGTGCATATTAACGCCTTCTTCAACAGAACGTATTCTCTCAATTCGTTTTGCAAAATCGGTTGAAACACCGTCAATGTATAGAGGATGAACACCACCCTGCTCAGCTGCCTTACGAAGAAGAGTGTTGACGATAATACTGTAATTTTTTATGTTTCTTACAGGGTCAGGTACTCTCATTTCAAGCATAATTGCAGAGGATTTTGAAAGAATCTGCTCTGCCTGATGTGTCATACCCTGACTTACAGCCTGAATCATTTTCCTCTCACCATCATATCTTCGTTCAAGCATCTGCATTGCAAGAAGTGCATCATCTGTTTTGTTATCAAGATTTTTAACAACTGTTGGGAATGATGGATTGTTGTAAGTCATATTTATAGTTTTGTAAATAAAATTATTCGTGCTTCCCCAGAGTGTTTCACCAAATGAATTAAAAAGTGACAGAATAACATCGTGGTCAGTATATACAGGTACACCTGAGTAATATTTCTGAAGGTGTGAGAAAATATGCATAGGGAGATTGTTTTTTTCTGCAATTTCCATAAGTGAATTCTGATTTAAATCGACGTCAATAAATGGTCCTGCAATAAAGGTTGTGGGAGTTTTTGCTTCAGGCAACAGAATAAAGTAGTAATTGCAGAAGAATATGTCTGTAATCTTGCAAATCATATTTTCGGTAATGCTTCCGTGAGGAGTGCAGAAAAGCTGGTCATATTCCTCCTCCATACCTAAAAAGTCACGGAGTCCACCGTCAGCCTTGCGATAGGTTTTGTCGTCAGACTGAATAATACAGGAATGTATTTTATAATTATTCAGAATGTTGCGAAAAAATTTAAGCTCTTTTTCGTATGTCATATTCGTCACCTTTGTAAATATTTACAATTTTTATTATATTATCGTACAAATTTTGGTAAAAATCAAGTAAAAAATAAAAATAGTCCACAAAAAAACAAAATCTTTACTAACAGAAAACAACAAGCTTATTGTAAAATATATATATAACAAGATTGGGTATGTATGTACTTGATGTTATTATTACATATTTCTTAGGGGGAAATTAAAATGGCAAAAGAGAAAAAACTCGATGCTAACGGATACCGCAAGTTCGGTATGCGCGACTCAGTGGCTTATATGATGGGTGACCTGGGTTGTAATATGTCTTTTGCGCTTAAAGGTACAATGGCACTTTTCTGGACACAGGTTATGGGTCTTAGCGCATGGTACTCTATTCTTTTGGTGGTAGTTCAGGTTTGGGACGCAATTAACGACCCGCTTATCGGTTCAATTATTGACGCTGACAAGAGAAAGTATAAGAGAAACAAATTCTTGCAGTATATACTTATAGGTTCAATCGGACTTATTATTGGCGGTGCTTGTTGCTTTATTCCTGCAACAAAGGCTCCTCTTGTTGCAAAGATTTTCATTTTCATCGGCGGTTATGTGCTTTGGGACGCTTTCTATACAATAGCTAACGTTCCTTACGGTTCACTCTTATCACTCATTTCATCTGATGATGCTGACAGAGCTTCACTTTCTGCTTGGCGTTCAATCGGTGGTATGATCGGTAACATGGTTCCGATGGTAGTTTTCCCATTTATCATTTACAACGAAGATGAATCACTTAACGGTACTCGTGTATTCATTATGGCTCTTATTATGGGATTTGTCGGATTTATCTGTTTCCAGGTTATGATCAGAAACACTGAAATCCGTGTTGACACTGATGTTCAGTGTAATGAAGACCAGCCTAAATTCAATGTTTTCAAGGCTATGGGCAACTTTGTTAAAAACAGACCTGCAGTTGGTGCGACACTTGCTGCTATGGGTATGTTCATCGGTATGCAGGGTGCTACAACAGCAGTTACAGTTACATTCCAGATTTACTTTGACAACACAAAGATTTCAGGTCTTGTTTCAATGTTTGCAATGATTCCTATCGTACTTTTCACACCACTTGCTCGTAAGATGGTTAAAAAGTTTGGTAAAAAAGAGCTTTCAGCAATTGGTTCAGTTTGCTACATTATAGGTGCTGCTATTCTTTTACTTGCACCACTCGGAATTATTCCTGTTACAGAAGAAAATACAAAGCTTGACTTAATCGTTTATATCGTTGGTCAGCTTATCTGTGCACTCGGTCTTGGTATTTACTCAACAGTTTCTTGGGCTATGATGGGCGATGCTATCGACTACAACGAGTGGAAAACAGGTACTCGTGAAGAAGGTACAGTTTATTCACTTCACTCATTCTTCCGTAAGCTTGCTCAGGGTGTAGGTCCTGCAGTTGCAGTTGCAATTATGGGTACAATGGGTTATGTGAACAATAGTGCTCCTGATGCAAACGGTAACTTCACACAGATTGACGTTAACTTACTCAGCTGGGAAGTAGCTTGTGACATTCGTATGCTTGTTGCTGTTCTTTATCTTATTGCAGGTATCTTCCAGTTTGTTGGTCTTGGTCTTGTTTACAACCTTGATAAGAAAACTCTCGCTACAATGCAGGCTGAGCTTGCTGAAAGACGTGAGGCAGCAAAAGCAGAAATAGCTGAATAATTTAATCTGACATATGAAAGCGGTGGTGGTAACATCACCGTTTTTTGAACAATACTTGAAAAGAGAAAAAAATTAGTTTAAAATAATATCAAGCAATTTGCTAATATAAAAAGAAAGACTGTGATAAAGTGAAAGAACAGAATATTCGACCATTTGGTTGGCAGGACAAAATAGGTTATGCAATGGGTGATATGGGTTGTGGTTTTTCATTTCAGCTCGTTTCAACCTTTATGCAGCTTTTTTATCTGCAATACATAGGTATCAAAGCAGCAGACTATGCTGTAATTATTCTTATTTCAAAAATCTTTGATGCTATCAATGATGTTGTTATCGGTAACCTTGTTGATACAAAAAGAATTGGCAAAAAAAGCAAATATATGCCATGGATTATAGCTGGTGGATTAATCCTTGTTGTATTCAACGTAATGATTTTTGCCCCTATAACATCATTGCCTTATGCAGGTAAATATGCTTGGTGCCTTATTGCTTATTGCTTATGGTCAATTGCTTACACAATGGTTAATGTGCCTTATGGTTCACTTCATAGTGTTATTACAAGCGACCCACAGGAAAAGGTTTCTCTTTCTACATTCCGTAGCGTAGGTGCTGCTTTACCGGCAATTGTTATTATGATTATTCTTCCGGGTATCGTTTATAATAAGGTTGCAAATCCTGTAACAGGTATTGAAGAAGAGGTTCTCAAGGGTGAAACACTTCTTCCTGTTGCGTTAGTTATGTCAATTGTTGCGTTTGCAACTCTTTGGGGAACAACAAAGCTTGTTAAGGAAAGAGTACAGCGTGAGGACAGTACAGAAAGCAAAAATATGCTTGCTGCTTTCTTCTCAGCATTCAAGTCATTCTTCACTAACAGAGCTATGGTTGGTGCTACAATTGCATCAGTTGCATCAGTTGCACTTTTCAATTCAACAATGGCGCTTAACAATATGGTTTTCCAGTATTTCTTCCAGGATACAGGAAAAGTTGGTATTGCAATGATTGGCTCTTATGCTCCAATGATTGTGTTTATGGCACTTTTAGGAAAACTTACTGCTAAGTTTGGTAAAAAGAGTGTTATTGTGACATGTATGCTTATCGGTGCTATATCAGGCTTGATTTCTCTCTTTGTACCTATGTCTCCTGACGGAAAAGGCATGCTTCTTTATATAATCTGCCTTATGGGTCTTAATATCGGTAACGCAGTATTCCAGATTTCAGTTTGGGCTATTGTTGCTGACTGTATTGAAGTAAGCTACAGAAAAACAGGTAAGAGTGAAGAAGGCTCACTTTATGCTCTCTATTCATTCTTCCGTAAGCTTTCACAAGGTATCGGTCAGGCTGTTGTTTCTTGGGGACTTATTGCTATCGGTTTCGTTGAAGGCGAAAATGCTGTTCAGTCTGCAGACTTTGGTGAAAAAGTAAAGAATCTTTACTTCATAGTTCTTGCAGTAGGTTCACTTATTGCTTTCCTTTCAATGGCATTTATCTATAATATCGGTAAAAAAGAAGAACAAGAATTGGCTAAGGCTGATGAAAAATAAATTATTGAAACGAAGTAAAGGAGTGTATATATATGAGAAAAATTATAAGCTTAAATCGTAAATGGTCTTTCCGTAAAGGCGTGGATACAGTACCTGCAACAGTTCCTGCCGATTGGGATTTCGTGAACATTCCTCATTGCTGGAATGCAATTGACGGTCAGGATGGTGGTAACGACTATTACCGTGGCACTTGCTGTTACTATAAGGAAATTGATATGGAAGAAATTCCGACAGCAGATAAATATTATCTTGAAATCAATGGTGCTAACT
>CAJGCX010000018.1 GCA_904501895.1 Clostridiaceae bacterium | reverse complement strand
TTCTTTGTTGGTTCTGGCCAATATGCTTTGTCATAAAGTGGTAAAAAGATAAAGAACAGAACATAACAAAGTGCTAATAATATTTTTAATCCCATAAAACAACCTTATTTCTCTTTTCTCAAAAGTGTTCCCTTTGGAAATACCAAATCACTCTTGATTTTTACTGTCATCATTGGATGCGGTGCAGACTCGATTTCATTGTCATCCTTGTCAAAAAGCTCATCTGCTGTGAAAACAACAGGCTCAGTTGACGGCTGAAGTGCATCAAGTACATCTCCACGAGAAAACTTATTTCTCTGTTCAGCAATAATATATCCGTCTTTGCACTCTTTAACCTCCGCCATAACATCGTAATGACGCTTATATCCGCCTTCAAAACTGATGTTTGCATCTTCGTTAGGTGCATTGAAATAGAATCCTGTGCAATAATCACGATAACTTACCTTATAAACCTCATCAATAACCCATTGTGATGGCTTAAAATCATCAACAGGATTTTTAAGATACTCATCAATAGCAACTCTGTAAGCATTTGTAACAACAGCAGCGTAGTAAGCAGATTTTGCTCTGCCTTCGATTTTGAAGCTACTGATACCTGCCTTCACCATTTCAGGAATATGCTCAATCATACACATATCCTTTGAATTGAGAATATATGTGCCTTCCTTTGAGTCCTGAATAGGGAAGTACATTCCGTCACGCTTAACCTCCATAATAGCATATTCCCATCTGCAAGGCTGAGCACACTCACCACGGTTAGCATCACGGTTTACAAGATAGTTTGAAAGTAAGCATCTGCCTGAGAATGACACGCACATAGCACCGTGAATAAAGCATTCAATTTCAAGGTCCTTTGGCACTTTTGCTCTGATTTCAGCGATTTCTGTCATTGACAATTCTCGTGCAGTAACAACTCGTGAAGCACCCATATTGTAAAATTCATTTGCAGTAACATAGTTTACAATACCTGCCTGAGTTGAAATGTGAACAGGCACATTTGGTGCATATTTTTTACAAAGTGACAAAACACCGATGTCAGCAACAATAAATGCATCAACACCGATTTCTGCCCAGTTTTCAAGATAATGAGGAAGCTTGAGTATTTCGTCATTTCTTGCCAATGTGTTACAAGTGAGATAAACCTTAACACCCTTAGCATGGCAAAGGTCTACCGCTTCCTTTAATTGTTCAAAATTGAAATTCTGTGGTGCTGCACGCATACCAAAAGCGTCACCACCAAGATAAACCGCATCTGCACCGTACATTAATGCTGCTTCAAGTCTTTCTCTGTCACCTGCAGGTGCTAAAAGTTCAGGTATAATCATTTTAACCTCCTGAATTTACACGCTGAACTGTTCTACCGTTTGCATTGTGCTCTTCGATAGTTTCAGCAAGGTAAATTTTGTTATTTTTATCGTGTCTGAAGAAATAATTTTTTGATGGAGTAGGGAAAAGCGCTGATTCAATAGCATCAAGTCCCGGATTGCAGATAGCACTTGGTGGCAAGCCTGCAATTTCATAAGTGTTGTAGCTTACAACATACTTGTTGATTTCAGGAGTTGTAATACGCTTTGCAACTGTGTTCTTAACATAGTCCTTTGTTGAGTTGCAGTCAAGTGTAGGATAAAGTCCTGAACGGTTAAGACGGTTGTGAAGAACAGATGAAATCTGTAAGAACTGACCTTCATCTGTACCTTCCTTTTCGAGGATTGAAGCAAGTGTGATAACCTCATCAACACTCATTCCGAGCTCTGTTGCCTTCGCAGCAAATTCTTCTGTCCAACGCTTCTGGAATGCATCAAGGAATTTACGGATTACTGACGCAGGCTCAGCGTTTTGCTCAAATTCATAGGTAGCAGGGAATAAATAGCCCTCAAGCACACAATATCTTTCATCTTTATTATCGATTTTAGCAATAAAATCATATTCATTACCGAAGTCAAAGGTATTAAGGACTCTGTAAAGAGATTCTGCAGTACATACGTTGTTCTTTTCAAGACGTTCAAATACCTGGTCAACGGTATAACCCTCAGGGATTGTTATGCTGATAATAGCACCTCTTGTACTGCTTGTCTTAAAGCGAGTGAGCATTTTTTCAACACCCATATCGTCAGTAAAGTAGTAAATGCCCGGAAGATAGTTTTCATCGGAAAATCCCATAAGATTTGCAAAAATATTACAGAAAATACTGTTTTTTACAAGCCCTGCTTTGTCAAGAACCTTTATAGCCTCTGCAGTATCAGCATTATCAGGGAGAACAACTTCGATAGTTTCCTCACCGTCACGATTAATTGCAAGAACATCGTTTACACAGCTGATAGCAAAGCCTGCAAGAACAAATGACACAAGAAGGCAACAACCGAACGCAATATATTGCTGTCTGTTTTCACGGAAGGAGAGAACAATGTTTCCTATAATATCATTAAAGGTAAGCTTTTTCTTTGGCTTTTTGCCTTCATTATATTTGGACTCAAATTCTGCATTTTGTTCTTTCACATGCGCTGCAGCGATGTTTGCGTTTTCCACAACATTTTCAGCAGCTGTTTTCACTTTGCTTGCAACATCCATTGCAAAGGATTTTGCATAGTCAATATTAACTGCAAATTTAGCCTTATTCTGAGGAGCAACAGGCTCTGGCTTTGCAGATTTTCTGCGAGGAGCTTCGGTGTATGCATTTAAAAGGTCAATGTCATAAGACTGGCTCTTTTTCTTTTCCTCTGAGCTGAATGAAGAAATGTCACGTCCTGAACTATGCATTTCGCGTGAAAAGGATGTGCTTTTCCTTTCGTCAGCACTTTTTACCGGCTTACTTGTAATAGAGTCACCTGCGTATTCATTTAAAAGGTCATCATAAGAATTGTTTGAAAATTCATCTTGAAATTTATTCACAGGATTACCTCCTTCGTTGAGTTTTGTGTCACTATAATTTTAACTTTAATATCATATTTATCGGTTGGCAATTTGTCAGTTAATAATTCTTCATAACAAGGACAAATGCTCACTCCGTTAAAATTCTTTAAAAACCTGTCATAATACCCTTTGCCATAACCTATACGATAACCGTCTTTGTCTGTGGAAAGGCAAGGGACAATGACAATATCATTTTCCATTTGTACATATTCCTTGCAATAAGGCTTCGGCTCAAATATTCCATACATTCCTTCACTTAAATCATCAGGAGAGTCAGCCTGAAGGAACTTCATTTCACCGTTACCATTTATGCAAAGAGGATAGAAAATCTTTTTATTTCCATTTCTGCAGGCTTCAATTATGTGCTTTGTGTCAAATTCATCGTCAGATGATGAAAACACTAAAACATGCTCTGCATTTATGAAATAATGGGAATCAATTATCCTTTCGCTTATTGCTTTATCGTATATTATCTTTTTATCCTTTGGAATATTCTTGCGCTTTTCCTTAAGCGCTTTCCGTATTTCCTTTTTATCCATTGAAAATCTGTAATGAAGCACGGATTTTCTTTACTTCAAGTGGGTTTGTGAGAACTTCAGCAATCTGAAGACCAAATTCAATAGCACTACCCATACCCTTTGCAGTGATGAATTTACCATTCTTCACAACGAAGTCCTTTGAAACCTCTGCACCGAAAAGCTCTTCCTCAAAACCAGGGAAGCAGGTAGCTTTTTTACCGTCAAGAAGTCCCTTGTGACCTAAAATTGATGGAGCAGCACAGATTGCACAGATTAATTTGTCGTTTTCAACTGCCCAATCAATAGCCTTTTGTACAACAGGACTTTTTTCAAGATTTAATGTTCCCGGCATACCACCCGGAAGGACAATTGCTTCAACTCTTTCATCAAGAATAAGATTTTTTTCACTGATATCAGCAGCAACAGGAATCTGATGTGAGCCGATTACAAAATCTTCACCGACACCAACTGTCAGTACGTCAAGCTCTGCACGTCTTAAAACATCAACAACTGCCAATGCTTCAATTTCTTCAAATCCGGGTGCTAAAAAAACATAAATCATAATTTTTCTCCTATTCTAAAGTCACACCAATATAACAAGTAATATTTTTTATCTTTTCATTTTCAGTTTTAATCATAGCAGGGGAGTATTCCTCACCAAAGGTTATGTTACCCTTTATAACTGTGCCTGATTTTCTGTGCTTCTCAGGAACGTCCTCATAATTTCCCTTTGCATTTCTGATAAAGGTTTCATCATCAGGGAAGCAGAGTCCGAAATCAGTAACCTCACCGTCATAAGTAATACAGGAGTTTTCCCAGTATTTCACAACTGAATCGTCAAAATCAAGTTCAAAGTCAATTTTCAGCAATTCCGTTTTCTGAGGAATGGTATTATCTATAGTGTAAATTCTGCTTACACCAAAATTCTCAAAACCACAAGTCCTGTAATAATCGAAAAGTGACTCCTCAGCAGGGACAAGGAAAAGAAAATCAAAATTATTTTCTTTGCAGTAATCATAAGAAAAATCAAGAAGCTTTCTCATATAACCCTTACCGCGATGAGCATATTTAGTCATAGCACAATAAACGCACAGACCGTTATATTCACCGATTTTGCAAGGTAAAAGGAAAAGTGAAGATGCAATTTCACCCTCAAGCCTTATAACAGGTGTTACTACACTTTCAAAAATGCTTTCAAAAAAGTGCTCAATAACAGATGAATCCTCTAAAAAAGTCATCTGCCAAAGACTTAAAAGCTCTTTTTTATCCTTAATGGTTGCAAATTCAATCATAAATTATCCCTTATAAATTGCTGAATATTTAATAACAAGCTTGTGTGGCTGATAGGAAAGCTTTGCACGACGAAGTCCCTCACTTCCCGTATCCTCTTCACGGTTTAGAAATTCATATCTGTCCTTAAGCTGACGTGCAAATTCACGGTTAATCATCTGATAAGCACCACGTACATTTCCATAAGCCTTTTCAACGTGAGTGCAGAAGGTGTTGTTATTAAGCCTTTCACCAAACGTGAATGCCACAATTTCACCCTGAATTGTAAGCACACCACCCTCAAAACCTAAATCAAAATAGTTTTTTAGTGCCTTCTGAATTGCAAGACTCTCGTCAGTTATCTCTTCAGGATTTTTCTGAAGATTAAGTCCTTCCCAATGGCTATTGAGAAGTAAACATTGCTCGATATTACCCTCATTTATAGGCTCATATTTCCAATCAAATGTCTTTTCGAAATAAGAAACGTGATTTTTCTTGCTGTGATATTTTCTGCCTGACAAATTTGCCAAATCCTCAGCCCTGTAAACATAGTCAAAGAAATCTCGTGTTTCCTCAATGGCAAACTGGTTTGGAAAAAGTGATTCTAATTCATCCTTGTCCTTTTCAGTCATACCGAAAAACTCAAGCTCAATGTTGTTAGCTTTTGAATATTCAATGAGCTTTTTGATTGTAGCTTTTTTATCACCGTCACCAATAGGGTAACAGAAAATAGGCTTGTCAGTAAAATCGGCAGAAACAAAAATTCCATTGTCATTGAAAATTCTGTTATCATATATGTCAGACCACATATAAATATTGCCAAAGCAGTATTCACAGCAATCAGTCTGTCCCTTTAAAAATGCTTCTTCAACCCATTTCTTGTCACTCAGCACAGGAGGATGAAACTCCATTATAAAATCTCCTTAACAATATTGAAAATTGTGTTTCCGATTTCCTCGATTGAAAGTGGCTCATCATTTTCAAAGCACTTAACCACATTCCAACCAAATTTTTCTGCAGTGTAAAGTGCAGCCTCACGACAGGATTTAAGATATTCAACATTTGCCTCGTGAACATCCTTTTTAGCTTCCTCACCGTTATATCTCTTTGACATAAGGCGTTGTGAAATATCAACATCCATATCGAGATAAATAACTGCATCGGGCTTCGGAATTTCCATCATTTCATATTCTGTGTGGAAAAGCCACTCCAAATACTTGTCCCATTCTTCTTTGGGAAGCTTTACTGTCTGATGAACAGCGTTTGATGTTGTGTATCTGTCAGCAAGAATAAGTGTACCGTTGTTGTAATCATCACCCCAGATATTCTTGTAGCTTGCATATCTGTCAACTGCATAAAAAAGAGATGCAGAGTAAATGTTTACATCAGCAGGATTACTGCCGAATTCTCCGTTGAGATACATCTTTACAAGTGTACTTGACTTGTTGTCATAGTCAGGCAGCTTAATCTGACGAAGATTTATATTATTTTCAAGAAGTTTAGCCTTAAGAAGCTCAACCTGAGTTGATTTTCCACTTCCGTCAAGACCTTCAATTACAATCATTTTTCTGTTCATAATACAATACACCACTATTCATAATTATACAGATAACATTATATCAAAAAAGTTTTAATAATACAATATATAATAGGAATAAAAATTATAATTCAATTCTAAAACAATTGTTGCACACTTATCTTTTTTATGCTACAATTTATTAAATATAAATTTTAAAGAGGGATTACTATGGCATACGATTACAATAAAAGTCAGGCATTGATTATCGGTATGACAGATACTGACGAAAAGGTTACTGCTGCAAGTGGCAGAATTTCCACTCAGGAGGGTACTGCGCTTTCTATTTGGGATAAATCTCAGGACAAGGAGAAAAATGCAAATCTTATCGGAAAGGTAACTGCTTCAGGTCATACAAGTACAGTTGAGCATACATATTTTCAGCTTGCTTTTCAGAATGTTACTGCTGTTGTTGAGCAGTTTATTATCGAATTCAGACTTGCTTCATATACAGTTAAGTCAAGACGATATGTAAACTTCAGTGATGCAGGATTTTATGTACCTGAATTCAATGACGACGAAATCGAAACATCATATAAAGCTCATATGAGCAAAATGTTTGCTCTTTATGACGAACTTTGCGAAAATGGTGTTCTTCGTGAGGATGCTCGTTTTGTGTTGCCATATTGCCTTTATAGTAATTTCTTCTGTAGTGTAAATGGTCGTGAATTTTTAAATATGCTTACTGCTATGATTTGTGGCAGAGGTGCAAAATATCCTGAAATCAAGAAGTTGGGTCTTGAATTATATGAACAGGCTATGAAAAAAGCACCTGGAATTATGTCGAGCTTCAAAATGGACAAAGCTGTAAATGATGTTCCTGACCTTTCATTTATCGATGTAAAGCCACAGCACACAAGCACACCTGTTGAATTGTTGGCATATACCCCAGATGCTGCAAAATGTGTTGCAAGAAATGCTCTTATTTCAGGCAAAAACCTTGCAACAGAGCAGATTGAGGCAATTATTTCTGATGAGGACACAACAAAGAAAATTGTAGAGGCAGTTGTTAAGTGCAAACGTCCAAGACCATTGGAATGCGTAAATTACACATTGAGATTTAATAATGTTTCACTCTCTTGTATCACTCACTTTGCTCGTCATAGAATTCAGTCAATCGAAATTCCTGAGCTTATTAAAACTGACAGAATGAGTTATATCATTCCTCCTGTTTTAAAGGATAAGCCTGAGCTTTTAGCGAAATATGAAAATGCCTTCAAGGAAACTGCAGCAGAATATGAAAGACTTAAAAATCTTGGTGTCCCTGAAGAATTATTGGTATATTATCAGCTCAGCGGTAATACACTTGATATTGTAACAACTATGAATGCAAGACAGCTTATGCTCTTTATGAGACTTCGTTCATGCACCCGTGCACAGTGGGAAATTCAGGAATATGCTGTTGATGCACTTAAAAAGCTTCGTGCAATCGAGCCATTGATTTTCAATTTCTATGGTCCAAGCTGTTTTGTAAGCGCTTGTCCTGAGGGTAGAATGACTTGTGGTAGGGCTGCGGAAATCAAGGAGAAATTCTCAAATCTTAAATAAATTAAACATAAAATATGAAAAAAGTCAGAAAGAAACATAACAAACGAAAAACATTTCTTTTCCCAATATTTGCATTGTTCACACTTTCAATCTGTGTGGTCCTTGCATTGCTTTGTGTTGGTGGTGAGGAAACTGTTTACTATCTCAGTCAGCTGAATTTTATACCTGATAAGAAAACTGTCTGCATTGACCCGGGACACGGTGGCAGTAGCTCCGGTGCAGTTTTAGGTAAAAGATATGAAAAGGATGACACTCTGCGACTTTCACTTCTTGTGAGAGATATTCTGGAGGAAAGGGGATATACCGTTGTTATGACTCGTGATGATGACAGCGACGTTTCCCTTGCTGAAAGATGCAAAATTGCAAATAAGGCAAGAGCGTCGCTTTTTGTTTCTATTCACAGAAATTCAAGTACATCACCAACTGCTACGGGTGTTGAAATGTGGATTCATTCTAAAAATCCTACTGACGATAATTTGTTGGCACAGAATATTTTAGACTGTTTTGACACCCTTGACATTATGAATAACCGTGGGATTTATATCGGCTATCGTGATGGCGAAAGTATGAATTACTATGTAAATAATCATACAAAAATGCCATCTGTATTGGCTGAAATCGGCTTTATTTCAAGCAAAGAGGATAACAAAAAATACGATGAAAATCTTGAAAAATACGCAAAAGCCATTGCCAACGGCATAGAAATGACCTTAAAAGAAATGAATGGAGAATAAAAATATAAATTTTTCTTCAAAAAACTCTTGACATTTGCGAATTGTTGATATATAATTTCTTTTGCCGTTGGGGAATAGTGTAACGGTAGCACGACAGACTCTGACTCTGTTTGTTGGGGTTCGAATCCCTATTCCCCAGCCATATAGAAACAGTTACTACATTTGTGGTGACTGTTTTTTTATTATGTACAAGAAAAAGGATTCGAACACTGAATTTCTGATATGAAAATTATAATTTGTTGCAATTTATCTGCATATTACACTTCTCCCTTTTGCATTTTTTATTGACATTCAATGCATATATATTGTATAATTTAAAGGATAATTTTTATAAAATAGGAGTAGTCTGTATGAAATGGACAGGACTTAATGAATTAAGAGAAAAATACCTTGCTTTCTTTGAGAGTAAGGAGCATTTGCGACTTCCAAGCTTTTCACTTGTGCCACAAGGAGATAAGAGTATTCTTCTTATCAATGCTGGTATGACACCAATGAAAAAGTACTTTACAGGTGAGGTAACACCTCCTAAAAATCGTGTTACAACATGTCAGAAGTGTATCCGTACACCTGATATTGAGAATGTTGGTAAGACTGCACGTCACGGAACATATTTCGAGATGCTCGGTAACTTCTCATTTGGTGATTATTTCAAGCACGAGGCAACTGCATGGGCTTGGGAATTTTTCACAAAGGTACTTGAAATTCCTGAAGAATTACTTTATGTCAGCGTTTACCTTGAGGATGATGAGGCTTATGACATCTGGACTAAAGAGGTTGGCGTTGACCCATCACATATGGTTCGTTTCGGTAAGGAAGATAACTTCTGGGAGCATGGTGCAGGTCCTTGTGGTCCTTGCTCAGAAATCTACTTTGACCGTGGTCCAGATAAGGGCTGTGGCAGTCCTGACTGTAAAGTAGGTTGCGAATGCGACAGATTTATCGAAGTATGGAACCTTGTTTTCACACAGTTTGAAAATGACGGTAACAACAACTATACTCGTCTTGCTAATCCTAATATTGACACAGGTATGGGACTTGAGCGTCTTGCTACAATTATGCAGGATGTTGACAATCTCTTTGAGGTTGATACAGTTCAGAATATTATGAAGCATATTATTGATATTTCAGGTATTGAGTATCATAAGGATGCTAAAAAGGATATTTCACTTCGTGTTATTACTGACCATATCCGTAGTACAACATTTATGGTTTCGGACGGTGTTCTTCCATCAAATAGTGGTCGTGGTTATGTTCTTCGTCGTCTTCTTCGTCGTGCTGCTCGTCACGGCAGACTTATCGGTATCGACAGACCATTCCTCGCTGAAGTTTGTGAAACAGTAATCAAGGAAAATGCAAATGCATATCCAAATCTTGTTGAAAAGCAGGATTACATTAAAAAGGTTATCGCAATGGAAGAGGAAAGCTTCTACAAGACAATTGATAGTGGCTTAGGCCTTCTTAATGAAATGATGGCAAACTCAAAGGATAATGTTCTTTCAGGTGAGGATGCTTTCAAGCTTCAGGATACATTCGGCTTCCCTATTGACCTTACAAAGGAAATCGTTGCTGAAAATAATATGACAGTTGACGAGGATGCTTTCAAGAAATATGTTGAAGAAGCAAGAATGAAGGCAAAATCAGTTAAGCGTGATGGTGCTGAAACTGACTGGAGAAACAGTGGCGTTTCATTTAAGGACATCGCAAAAACTGAATTTACAGGATATGCTGAAAACAATACAACGGCAACTGTTGTAGCACTTGTATCAAATGGTGAAAGAGCAGATTTTGTTGAATCAGGTGACGCAATCCTTGTTCTCGATAAAACATCCTTCTATGCAGAAAGTGGTGGACAGGTTGGTGACACAGGTGTTATCACAATTGGTGACAGCACATTTGAGGTAACTAACACAACAAAGGATGCTGACGGTGTTGTTCTTCATCACGGTGTACTTAACGGTGATGCTGTTAAGGTTGGTGACACAGCAGTTACAACATATAACGAAGAGAACAGAAAAGCAATTATGAGAAATCATACTGCAGCTCATCTTCTTCAGGCAGCACTTCGTACAGTGCTTGGTACTCACGTTGAGCAGGCAGGTCAGCTTGTAGATGCTAATGAGGTTCGTTTTGACTTCACTCACTTTACAGGTATGACAGGTGAAGAGCTTAAAAAGGTAGAAGACCTTGTTAATGAAGAAATCCTTAATGCAACAGAAATGCTTATTAAGGAAATGCCTATTGACGAAGCAAAGGCTATGGGTGCTATGGCTCTCTTCGGAGAAAAGTACGGTGATGTTGTTCGTGTTGTTAAAGCAGGTGACTTCTCAACTGAACTTTGTGGTGGTACTCACGTTGATAACACAGGCAAAATCGGTCTTTTCAAGATTGTATCTGAATCTTCAGTTGCAGCGGGTGTTCGTAGAATTCAGGCTGTCACAGGTAAGAATGTTCTTAAATATATTGATGAAAAGAATAACCTTCTTTTCGCAGTTGCTGATGCTTTCAAGGTTGGTAACGTATCTGCACTTCCTACAAAGGCAGTTGCAGTAGCAAATGACCTTAAGGCAAAGGAAAAGGAAATTGCAACACTCAAAGCAGAAATCAACTCATTCAAGACTGCAGGTATTATGGCAGGTGCAGTTGATGTTAAGGGTGTTCAGCTTGTGGTTTACTATGCAGGTGAGCTTGATGCTAACGGACTTCGTGGGATGGCTGAAACTGCAAGAGATTCTGCACCTAACACAGTTGCTGTTATTGCAGGCTCAAATGCTGAAAAGGGTACTTGTTCATTTGCTTGTGCTTGTGGTAAGGATGCAATTGCAAATGGTGCACACGCAGGTAACATTGTCCGTGAGGTTGCAAAGGTAGCAGGTGGTTCAGGTGGCGGTAAGCCTGATATGGCTATGGCTGGTGGTAAGGAAATTTCAAAGATTGACGATGCTTTGATGTCAGCAAACGAAATCCTTAAATCAATGCTTAAATAAGAGGTGTAATTATGGATTGTCTTTTTTGTAAAATAGCAAATGGTGAAATTCCATCAAATAAGGTTTATGAGGATGAAAAAATCCTTGCATTCCGTGATATTGCTCCTCAGGCTGATGTTCACGTGCTTGTAATTCCAAAGGAGCATGTGGCTTCATCTGCTAACGATATAAATGCAGAAAACTGCGAAATCGTGGGCTACATTTTTGCTAAAATTCCTGAAATCGCTTCTCTTGCAGGTGTAGACAGCTACAGAGTTATCAACAACTGTGGCGATAAGGCAGGACAGACTGTAAAGCACATTCATTTCCACATTTTAAGTGGAGATAATCTTTCAGAAAAACTTGTGTAAGGGAGTGTTTGCATTGAAAAGACCATTTTTGGTAATCGGTTCTTCAATGCTCATAACTTACCTTGTTATTTCAAATATTACTCATAATATGACTATTGCTCTTTTAACGGGAGCAGTAGTCATTTTTTCTTGTTTTATCATTTTTAAATGTTTAAGAAAATATCTATCTGTGATTTTTGCATTAATCGGTGTAATAGTATATACCTTTTCATTTGTTGGTGCAGAAAAGCATTTTATTAACGAAAAGAAGCTTTATGAAAATCAGCAGACGCTCACAGGCGTTGTATGTGAAATGCCCACAGATTCCGATTATGCCTTTTCCTACATAATAAAGCCTGACAACAAAAATTATAAAATTCGTTTTGTTACTGAAGATAACAAGTTTATCCGTGAAGGGGATTTTGTAAAGTTTGAAGTGATAAATTGTGAGGAATATACTGAAAAGGATATGTTTGAACACTCCTTATCCTCAAAGGTCTATTTTACATTCTTTGAAGAGGATAAATGCACCATTGAGAAAACAGGTGAAATCAATAAATTTTACAAAACCGTTGGTACTGTGAAAAGAGAAGCATCAGAAATAATTATGAATTATCTTCCCGGACATAATGGTGCAATTGCAGCAGCTATGACAATAGGAGATAAGGAAGAAATTAAGGATAGTGTAATTGATAACTTTAATTATTCGGGCACATCGCATCTTCTTGTAATTTCAGGTCTTCACCTTACCTTATGGTCGGTGGGAATTATGAATTTTCTCAACAAATTTGCAAAAACGAGAAAGTATTCTCATATAATCGGCCTTTTGTGCCTTCTGACATATTCCTCAATAACAGGTTTTTCAGTATCGGTAATAAGAGCAGGTACAATGGTCGGTGCAACGCTTATTTCAAGATTTTTCCGTCGTGATTCGGATAGTCTTAATTCTATCGGTCTTGCAATTGCGTTTATTCTTCTTGAAAATCCCTTTGCACCAAAATCAGTTGCATTATGGTTGACGGTTTTATCAACTGTGGGCTTAATCGTTTACTCAACAAAAATTGATTGCTGGATTAGAGAAAAATTTAGCAAAATTGCAATCTCAAAAACTGCGATTTTCTCTTCTGTGCTTACAGCATTTTCAATAAGCTTTGCTGTTTCTGTATTCACATTGCCTGTTTTCATCTACAAAATGAAGATGATGCCTATATTGTCTATTCCTGCAAATTTTCTTATGGTTACACCTGCAATGGTGATGATGGGTTTAACAGTTTTGGGTATTGCTTGTCATGGTTTTTCTCTTGGATTCTTCTCAAGAATATGCTTCTTTATCGTAGGTGTAATTGGTGAGTGGTTGCATATCATCTCTGAAAAGATAGGCATGCTAAAATGGTCAACAATATCCCTCGACCATAATTATTATAAGCTTTTCTTTGCTGTGCTTTTAGTGGTAATAGCAGTAGTCTTCATCCTTAAAAAACACAGGATTGATATGTTAAAGGAAATCAGCCTGATTTTCACAATTATATTCTGTATTCTTGCAGTTTTCTGTACTCGTTATGATTACAATCATCCGTCTGTGGAGATTTTCTTTACGGACAGTAAGCCTGTAATAACTGTTTATTCAAAGGGAGAAAGTGCTCTTATCGGTGTGCAGAAAAAGAAATATATTACCGTAATCAATGATATGCTCCACAAACACAATGAAAAACAGCTTGATAATATTATCGTCACAGAAAAAGAGCAGAAAACACCGTCACAGCTCATATATTTATATGAGAATTTCGGTGAAGCACAGACCTATTATTCCGATGAAATAATAGGTGTTTTTGAAGAAAATTCAACAGGACAGACACATTACTTATCACTTTCAGAAAACGTCAATATTGATTTTTCAGAAAATGATTTTATAGAAATTCATACTGATAATAAAAGTATATTGATTTTGGATTGTAAAAAAATACAAAATATCTATGAAAATGAGAAAGAATATGATATAATACTTGTGTATGGCAAGAAATCCTATGAATTTGAAGCAACGTTAAAGGATAATTTTAAAGCCTCACAGATTATTGTATCTGAAGAAGGCAAGGCTGTATCAATTATTTAAAGGAGGTAGCAAAATGGCATCAATTTTTGAAGCAGATTTAAAAAGACAAATAAAAGAAAAGAATATGTCAAACTGTTACCTTTTTTACGGCAGTGAGGATTATCTTAAGCAGTTTTACACAGAAAAAATCTGTAAAACCTTTGTAACAGAAGGTAGCGAAACATTCTGCCTTCGAAAATATGACGGAAAAGATGATGCTCTTGACGACGTGTTTGAGGGTGCTTCATCAATGCCGTTTATGAGTGAGTACTGCGTTGTTGTAGCTCGTGATTTTCCACTTGATTCACTTAACAATGACGATAAGGATAAATTGACAGCATACCTTGAAAATCAGCCGGATACATCAATCACAATTTTCTGGTTCGACAGTATTGAGGTTCAACCAAAGGTTGCAAAGTGGAAATGGGTAATTGAAAATTTCACAAAGCTTGCAACTGTTGTAAATTTTGAAAAGCCTGTTGGTAGAAACCTTTTAAAGCTTATCTGTGCCTATGCGTCAAAGCAGGGCTGTGTGATGAACGAAAATACCGCATCATACCTTGTAGAAACTGCAGGAGATAGCCTTAATGTACTCTTTAATGAAATTCAGAAGGCAGTTAACTTCACAGGACAAGGAAATGAGATTACAAGGGAGTGTATTGACAGTGTTGCTGTCCGTTCACTTGAAGCAAAGGTTTTTGATTTATCAAAGCTTATTTTAAATCACAATCCACAGGGTGCGCTTGAGCTTCTTCATATTCTTATGATGCAAAAGGCAGAGCCAATCGATATTTTCGGTGTTATTTTAACTGCCTTTGTTGATATTTATCGTGTAAAGGTTTCCACATCAGGTGGTGAAAGCATTACTTATTCAGCAAAGATTTTTGACTACAGAAATAAGGATTTCAGACTTAAAAATGCAGGCGGATATGCAAAAAATATGTCAATGGAGCAGATTCGCCAATGCTTTGACTGTTTTGCAGAGGCTGACAGAGCCTTAAAAAGCACTGCACAGTCAGGTGAGTTGATACTTGAAAAGCTGATAGTGAAAATTTCGCTTATAATAGCAAGGTGATAGCTGTGATTAAGATAAAAGAAGCAGTAATAGTTGAAGGGAAATACGACAAAATCAAACTTTCAGGAATTCTTGATACAGTAATTATTGAAACAGATGGTTTTGCTATTTTCAAGGATAAGGAAAAACAGCGTCTTATCCGTTTCCTTGCAGAAAAGCGTGGAATTATAGTTATGACGGATAGTGATTCTGCAGGATTTAAAATTCGTTCGTTCATTAAAAATATTACAAAAAATGATAATATAAAAAATGTTTACATACCTGATATTTACGGTAAGGAAAAACGAAAGACAGAAATGTCTAAGGAAGGTAAAATAGGTGTTGAGGGTATGGAAACACAGGTTATTATGTCAGCCCTTCAAAAAGCAGGTGTTTTATATAACGAAAACAGTAAAAAAGAGGGCAGAGAAATAACTCATACTGACTTTTTCGAAGACGGAATAAGTGGCGGAGAAAACAGTAGCTTAATCCGTAAGGCCTTTGCAAAGTAATTAGGGCTTCCTGAAAAAATCAGTTCATCAGCACTGCTCAAAATCATAAATTCATATATGACTTATGATGAATATAAAAATACCTTGGAAAATATGACTATTTTGTAAATTTTAAAATTTCTATTTCCAAAATGAGGAAAATATGTTATAATATTATTTCCTTTATACGAACTTTACGAAGATGAGGTATATATAAATGCAAGTACAGAGTAAATTTCCTGTGAATGAACCGTTTTACGAGGTTCGTCATATCAAAGATTTTAAAGATTTGATTGACCAGAGTGCAACACTCTTTGCAAACAGACCTGCATACAAATTAAGAAAGAAGGACAAGACTTATTACGAAATCACTCACAGTCAATTCCGTGATGATATTTATAGTCTTGCCAATAGCCTTTTAAAGGATAGTTATAACAGAGCACACATTGCGGTTGTTGGTGCTAACTCATATAACTGGTCTGTAACTTATCTTGCTGTAACTTGTAGTGATAATATTATTGTTCCTATTGATAAGGAGCTTACTGCAGATAATATGCTTGACGTTATCAGAGATTCTGATTCAACTGTTCTTTTTGGTGACAAAAAGCAGATTAAGGCAATTTGCGAAAGACGAGAAAGATTGCCTGAGGGCTTCCGTTTGATTTGCTTTGACGATGTTGAAATTGACGGTGTTGAATCTTTCAAGGAATATCTTGACGCAGGCAAAGAACTTTATAAAAACGGTGAAAAGCTTCTTGATAATGTTACTGTTGACCCTGAGGCTATTACAGCAATCCTCTTTACATCAGGTACAACTGGTGTTTCAAAGGGTGTTTGTTTAAGCCAGAAAAATATCTGTGCTGTTGTTATGGGGGCAGCAGGATGTATTAAGATTACAGAGGAAGACCAGCTTCTTTCAATTCTTCCTATTCACCATACTTATGAATGTACTGTTGGATTTCTTTACATTATTTACTGTGGTGCTTGTATCGCATTTAATCAGGCACTTCGTTATATCACAAGAGATTTTACTGAAATCAGACCAACTGCATTCATTACTGTTCCACTTCTTATTGAAAAAGTTCACGGTAAAATTATGAAGAAGATGGAAGAGAAAAAGGGTGGTAAGTTCATCTTTACCTTTGGTAAAACAGTTTCTAACGTAACAAATGCTCTTGGAATCAAGGGCGTGGGCAGAAAGCTTTTTGCAGAGGTAATTAATACTTTCGGTGGCAGACTTAAGCTTATCGTTACAGGTGCTGCTGCAATTGACCCTAAGGTTGCAAAGGACTTTATGGCAATGGGTATTAATCTTTACAATGGCTATGGTCTTACTGAATGTGCTCCACTTGTTGCTTGTAATAATGATAGAGTTATGCTTCCTGATTCAATCGGTACTCCAATGCCAGGTGCAGAGGTTGCTATTTACAACCCTGACAAAAAGGGCGTGGGCGAAATTTGGGTTAAGGGACCAATGGTTATGAGTGGTTACTACAAGAACCCTGAGGCTACTGCAGAGGTTATTACTCCTGATGGTTGGTTCAGAACAGGTGACCTTGGTACTGTTGACAAGAATAATTGCTACAGAATTACAGGAAGAAGCAAGAATGTTATCGTTACAAGAAATGGTAAGAATATCTTCCCTGAAGAGGTTGAGATTTACCTTAACGCAAGTCCTGCAGTCGCAGAAAGCATTGTTTTCGGTGATGATACAGGTGATGAAACTCTTGTAAGTGCTGCTGTTTATCCTGATATGGAATCACTCCAGAGTATTCTCAAGAAGGAAGAGATTTCAAAGGAAGAAATTACAGTTGCTGTAAGTGAGGCAGTTAAGGATGCAAACAGAAAGCTCCCTAATTACAAGAAAATCAGAAGATGTTACATCAGCGAAGAAGAGTTTATTAAGACTACAACAAAGAAAATCAAGCGTCAGGTAAATATTGATAAAATTTTACAGGATGCTAAAAACAAGATAAATACAGAGGAATAATTAAAATGATTTTAGGTCACGATAATAAAGAAAACTATTCAAACGGAATTACCGTAATGGCAATTATGGCTTCTCCTCGTAAAACAGGATATACAGCCAAGCTTTTAGGTAGCCTTTTGCGTGAATTTCCAAAGGGAACAAATTTTGAAATAGTGAATCTCTATGAGCTTAATCCAACACCTTGTAATGCATGTGGATATTGTAAAACGGGTAACGGTTGCTCAAAAAAAGACCTTGAAGATTTTTTCAAAAAGTTTGAAACGGCAGATGTTATCGTGTTTGCAACACCAATTTACTTTATGGGTGTGCCTGCTCCGTTTAAAGCGCTTATTGACCGTTTTCAGCGTTATTATGAGGCTCGTTTCCGTCGTAATATGCAAAAGCCTATTGAAAAGCACAGAAAAGCAGTGCTTATCGTAACAAGTGGCTCTGACGGTGAAATTGGATATGAGGTAATTAAGCATCAGCTTTTACAGGCGTTTTCAGTGCTTAATATTGAGCTTTGTGGTATAACACATGCAAAGAATACCGATAAATGCGGTGTTGATAATACAGACGTTGACAGAGCAAGAGCATTATATTGGAAGGTGAGATAAATGGCAGTAATTAAACTTAATCTTGAAAACTTTGCACAGGAGGTTTTAAAATCAGAAAAACCTGTCTTAGTTGATATGTATGCTGACTGGTGTGGACCATGTATGATGATGGCACCTGAAATCGAAGCATTCGCAGAAGAAACAGATAAGGTGAAGGTTTGTAAGCTTGACGTTGACGAGGCAACTGACCTTGCATTGACCTTCGGTGTAATGAGTATTCCAACAGTAATTCTCTTCCACAAGGGTCAAGAGGTAAAACGCTTTGTTGGTGCAAAGGAAAAACACCAGATAGCAGAATTTGTAGGCGAATAAAAACAAAGTCCCAAGGATACGCTCCTTGGGATTTTTTTGTGTTTGAATTAAGTTTTGTAAATTGGAGTTTATCGATGAGTTAATATAGGACAACATACCTTGTAGGGACGCTTCACGAAGCGTCCGTTCCAAAGTGTACTGATAATCTGATGTGGGCGATTCGTGAATCGCCCCTACGATATACCAACTGGATTGTTGTTTCCGTCACATTTATAGTTGCAACGCAGTTCCTTTTTTGAATTTATTATATATATTATTTTTATTATTATTTTTATATTATTTTTAGATATGAAAATAAGGTATGGTCGGTCCTAAAATAGGGTATAGTCGGTCCTAAAATAGGGTGTGGTCGGTCCCAAAATAAGGTATGGTTATAAATCACCATTACTCCACAATTACCTTAACAATTTCACCCACGTACACTCTGTGGAAATCGTTGTTTGCATAGTTATTCATAATTGTTTCGTCAATGAATCCGTCAGGCTTCATATCCTGATAAGCAAGCTTTTTAAGTACAACATTAACCTTTGCCTCTTCAAAGCCTACTGCGTTTTTCATATCGACAGGAGTAAGTCCTGTTTCTGCAATTTTGTCAATATCACGACCTGATTTACTACCACATACACCAAGCTCTTTTTTGTATTCACCACCGAAGAATGAAAGTGAGAAATAATCGTTCTTTTCCATAAATTCATAAGTGTATCTCTGTGGTCTTACAAAAACGAAGCAAACATCTTTACCCCATAACTCACCGATTCCACCCCAACTTACAGTCATTGTGTTGAAATCGTCCTTAGTACCTGCTGTGAGTAGAGCCCAATCGTTGCTAATCATTTTAACAAAATTGTCCTTTAATTCTCTTACGTTTATTTTTTTCTGCATAGTAATCATTCCTTTAAAAATTTGATTTAATTATATACTTTAAAAATGTGAAATACAACCGAAAATCCGTAAATTTGTTGAAAACATGGAAAATGTTGAAAAAGTTTGTGAATTTACACAAAATTTTCACATAAAGTTTGTATAGTTATTTTTAATCTACACCTTTTCTAAAAAATACTTTTGTGATAATATAATAAGGCTAATTTGGAGCCGTGTGTTGATAAACGGCAGTTTGAAGGATGAAGAAAATGGAATTCAGCGATAGACTTAAATATTTAAGAAATGCAAAAATCCCTACAATAACACAAAAGGATTTGGCAAATGCCCTTGGCGTTACTCAACGAAAAATTTCCTTTATGGAAACCGGTACAACTGAACCATCATTAAAGGATATCAAGGCACTTTGTAAATATTTCAATGTGTCTGCGGATTATCTTTTAGGCTTACCTAAAAATATGAATTATCCGGAGTAATTTATGACAAAAAAACAACGAGCAGTCCTTCTTGTCGAAGGATTGAAAAAGGAATATCCTGATGCGGTTTGCTCACTTGTGGCAGATAACCCCTTTGAGCTTCTTGTGGCAACAAGGCTTTCTGCACAGTGTACGGATGCAAGGGTTAATCTTGTAACACCTGAGCTTTTCAGCAAATACAGAACGCTTGATGATTATGTTAATGCTGATGTTAAGGATATTGAGAGAATTATTCACTCTTGTGGCTTCTATCATGGAAAAGCAAGGGACATTATTGAAATGGCAAGGGGAGTCAGGGATAATTTCGGTGGAGTTGTTCCCGATAATATTGATGATTTGACTACGCTTTCAGGTGTAGGAAGAAAAACAGCCAATTTAATCGTTGGTGATGTTTATAAAAAGCCTGCAGTTGTGGCTGACACACATTTAATAAGACTTACTAACAGAATGGGACTTGTGGCAACCAAAGACCCTAAAAAGGTGGAAATTGAGCTTAAGAAGATTTTGCCACCTGAAGAAAGCAATGACTTCTGTCACAGATG
>CAJGCX010000017.1 GCA_904501895.1 Clostridiaceae bacterium | reverse complement strand
GAAAAAAGACGAGGACTTTTACGAAAAAGACGAGAAAAAGATGGTGTTATTACAGTTGCATTAGTTGGCTATACAAATGCAGGTAAATCAACACTTATGAATGCTCTTACAGATGCAGGTGTCCTTGCTGAGGACAAGCTTTTTGCTACTCTTGACCCGACCTCACGAAAATTATCACTTCCAAACGGCCAGGATGTAATGCTTATTGACACAGTTGGATTTGTCAGCCGACTTCCACACGATTTGGTCAAGGCGTTCAAATCAACTCTTGAAGAAGCAAGTGAAGCTGATGTTATTCTCAACGTCTGTGATGCATCAGATATTCATTGTAGTGAGCATATTGAAATTACAACCGATATTCTTCGTGATTTAGGCTGTAAGGGTGATAATATAATTACCGTAATGAATAAATGTGATAAGGCTGAAAATATTTTTGACCTTATTTCAATAGGCAAAACCGTTATGATTAGTGCACTCAACGGCACAAATCTTGATTTGCTTTTAAAGGAAATCGAAAAAGTCCTTGAGCTTAAAAGTGTTACACTTAATCTTCTTATTCCATTCTCAAAGGGTGGAGAGGTGAATTTTATCCGTAACAACGGAAAGATTTTAAGTGAAGAATTTACAGCTGACGGTACTGTTTTAAAGGTGATTTTACCTGCAGAATATGCAGATAAATATAAGGATTACATTATGTAATGTAGGTGTTAAATTATGAAATTTGAAATTATTAAAGACCAGTTTGTAAAGGACGGACAACCTATTAAGCTTATTTCAGGTGCTGTTCATTATTTCAGAAATATGCCTGACACATGGTCAGATATTTTTAAAAAATTAAAGGCTATGGGTTGTAACTGTGTGGAAACATACTGTGCTTGGAATATGCACGAGAAAATTCCCGGACAGTTCGATTTTTCAGGAATTCTTGATATTGCTAAATTTATCGAAATGGCTCAGGCTGAAGACCTTATGGTTATTGTAAGACCGGGTCCGTACATTTGCTCTGAATGGGAATTCGGTGGACTTCCTTGGTGGATTCAGGCTGATGAGGATATGGAAATCCGTTGTATGAACCCTAAATACATAGAGCGTTTTGACATGTATCTTGACCGTCTTTGTGATGAAATCAAGCCATATCTCACAACTAACGGTGGCAATATCATTATGGTGCAGTGTGAAAATGAGTACGGCTATTATGGCGATGACAAGGAATACCTCAATTATCTAAAAAAAGGCTTTGAGGACAGAGGCATTGATGTTCCACTTTTCACATCTGACGGTACTTCTATGTCTGACTTACAGGACGGTACAATTGACGGTTGCCTTTCAACACTTAATTTCGGTAGCCGTGTTGAAGAAAATTTCAAGGCTCACGACGAATTATTTC
The DNA here is from genome assembly GCA_904501895.1 of Clostridiaceae bacterium. Classification (GTDB taxonomy): domain Bacteria; phylum Bacillota; class Clostridia; order Oscillospirales; family Acutalibacteraceae; genus Fimenecus. The sequence continues at coordinate 20,116 of CAJGCX010000017.1, read as the reverse complement.
CTGAAATGCCAAAAATGTGTATGGAAATGTGGAATGGTTGGTTTGATGCCTGGGGTGATGAGTATCACCACACAACTTCTGCAGAGGACTACGCAAAGGTTGTTGATGATATGCTTACACGTGGCCACCTTAATATGTATATGTTCATCGGTGGCACTAATTTCGGCTTTACATCAGGTGCAAATCACTACGAGGTGTTCAAGCCTGACGTTACAAGCTATGACTATGACGCTATGCTTACAGAATGTGGTGACGTCACACCTAAATATATGGCAGTACGTGAGGTAATTAAAAAGCATATTGGTACTGAGCTTCCTCCTATTCCTGCCGACAGAGAGAAAAAGGCTTATGGTAAGGTGACTCTTACAGAAAAAACAGGATTCTTTACAGCACTTCCACACCTTGCAACACCTGTTCATTCTGATGTGCCAAAGTGTATGGAAAAATACGGAAACGGTTACGGATATATCGCTTATGTGACAACTCTTAACAGAGATTATGAGGACACTCGTCTTTCATTTGAAAGCCTTGGTGACAGAGCACAGATTTATATAAATGACGAGCTTATTGATATTCTTTATATCAATGACCGACTTGAAACAAAGTTCAGCGGTAAAAAGGGTGATAAGCTTACTGTTCTTTGTGAAAATATGGGTCGTTGCAACTTCGGTGCAAAAATGATGCGTAAAAAGGGTATCGCAGGTCGTTGTCTTTTTGATAATCGTGTGCATTTCAGCTGGGACGTTTACACAATGCCTATGGATAACCTCGGTAATGTTCCGTTTGAAGGCAAGGATTTTAGTGAAAAATCAGCATTTTATCGTGGCTACTTTAATATCGAAAATCCAAAGGATACATTTATTAAACTCCCTGATTTTACAAAGGGATTTGTTACAATCAATGGATTCAATCTCGGTAGATATTGGGAAATAGGCCCTCAGCAGACACTTTATGTCCCTGCATCTGTATTAAAAGACGGTGAAAATGAGATTATCGTGTTTGAGTCTGACGGTCTTCACGGCGACCCTGTGGTTGAATTTGTTGATAAACCGATATTGGGATAAGTGCAAAATGCAAAGCGCAAAGTGCAAAATGAAGGAACTGCGTTGCAATTATAAATATTAACAAAATGTAAATAATTCAAATTTGACCTTGTTTGACCTTGACAAGGTCAATTTTTTTGCTATAATGATAATCAGAAAGGTCAAAGAAAGTCAAAATCAAAAACGAAGGAGTGGGAATATGAATATCAGCAACATAATCGCATCTATGATTCAGGAAATGCTGGAGGATGATGGCTACACAGAAATTCAGCGTAATGAACTGGCGCAAAAAATCGGTTGTGTACCAAGTCAGATAAATTATGTTATTTCATCACGATTCACACCGGAGCACGGCTACATTGTGGAAAGTCGTCGTGGTGGTGGCGGATATATAAAGATTACAAGGGCAACATATGACAGAAATTCTCTTAAAATGCACCTGATTAACTCGATTGGTCAGGCACTTTCGGAAAACATCTGCCGTGCACATCTTAAAAATCTTTATGACAGAGATATTATTGATGAAAAAACGGTGAAAATATTTTTGTCAGCCTTAACGGGAAATGCATATCGTGATATTCCTCGTGAATATGGTGACATTATCCGTGCATCAATTTTTAAACAAATGATTTTAAATATTATATAGGGAGGAAAAAATATGCTTTGTCAGAATTGTGGAAAATATGAGGCTACAACTCATGTGAAAAGAATTATAAACGGTGAAAGTGCAGAGGCTCATCTCTGCTCCGATTGTGCAAAGGCACTTGGCTATAACGATGTTTTCGGTGGCTTTGGTAACACCTTTACAGATTTGCTTGGTTCATTTTTCGGTGAGCCACAGACAGCAACACTCAGCTCCCGTACAATCCGTTGTGAAAAATGTGGCAACACATTTCAGGATATTGTGAATAACGGAAAGCTAGGTTGTGCTGATTGCTACACAACATTTTACGATAAGCTTTTGCCATCGTTACAACGAATTCACGGAAAAACAAGACACGAGGGTAAAAATCCTACAATTATAAAAACAGAAGTGAATACAGTTGTAAACGAGCTTGAGGCTCTTGAAAATGAACTTCAAAATGCCATAAATGAGCAGAATTTTGAAAAGGCAGCAGAGCTTCGTGACAGAATTAATGAAATGAAAGCAGGTGGCAAAAATGAGTAACAGATGGTATTTAGGCGTTGGTGAGCAAAGCGATATTGTTGTAAGTACACGAATCAGACTTGCAAGAAATATCAGTGAATATCCGTTTCCGAACAAATTGAATACTAAAAACAGAATCGAGCTTAATAATATTATTAAGGATGCAATGGAAAAGGATAACAAATATGATTTGCGATTTGTAGAGATGAAAACTCTTGCTCGTTTTGAGGCTGCTTCAATGGCTGAAAGACATATTATAAGTCCTGAATTTGCTTCTGACGACAATGGTCGTGCATTTATGATTTCAAAGGACGAGGATATCTGCGTAATGCTCAACGAAGAGGACCATATAAGATTACAGGTTATGAAATCAGGCTTTGCACTTGATGAAGCGTATCAGGTTGCAGATGAAATTGACGATATAATCGGCAATCGTCTGAATTATGCTTTTGATGAAAGAATCGGTTATCTCACACAATGTCCTACAAATTTAGGTACAGGTATGAGAGCATCTGTAATGCTTCATCTTCCTGCACTTACAATGAACGGTCAGATTCACAAGCTTATTAACACAATTTCAAAGCTTGGTCTTACCTTCCGTGGTGCATTCGGTGAGGGTACAAAGGCAGTAGGTGATATGTATCAGCTTTCAAATCAGATTACTCTTGGTATTTCTGAGGAATTTGCTATCAAGAATTTAAAGGCCATTACATTACAGCTTTGTGCAAGTGAAAGAACAGCACGTGAAGAGCTTTTAAAGTCAATTGATACTGATGATGCAATTTTCCGTGCATACGGTACACTTAAATGGGCAAGACTTCTTTCAACAAAGGAGCTTATGGAAAATCTTTCACTTGTTCGTCTTGGCTCAGTTTCAGGAAAAATTAATGTACCTATTGAAACTGTAAACGAGCTTATAATTTCAATGCAGCCTGCAAGCATTAATTCACGAGCAGGACAAAAGCTTCCAACTCAGGAAAGAGATATGGTGAGAGCAAGTGAAGTGAGAAATAGATTGAATACGTAATGCGTAATTCGTAATTGTATGAGGTGATTTTGATGTACAATTTTACAGGCTTTGGTGAAAAGGCTAATATGGCGCTTAACAACGCTTTAGAGGTTGCAGAGGATTCAGGTCACACATATATCGGCAGTGAACATATTCTTTTAGGTATTCTGCAGGTTGCGGACTCAGTTGCAGGAAAACTCCTTGTTTCAAAGAATATAACATACAATAAAATTTATGATATTGTCTGTCGTACAATCGGTACGGGACTTCCTACGGAATTAAATCCCACAGATTTTACTCCGAGAAGTAAGCACATAATCGAAAATGCGCTTTTGCTTTCAAATTCTATGGGACAGACTCTTGCAGGGACAGAGCATTTGCTTATTTCCCTTTGTCGTGAAGGAAACGGTTACGCTTGTCAGCTTCTTAACAGCGCAGGTGTAAGTCCTCAAAGCCTTCTTCGTGATGTGGCAAGTGTTACAGGCAATAAAAATAATCAGCAAAAATCTTTTAATCAGCAGGGCAAAAAGAATAATTCAAATCTTGAAAAATTCTCACGAGATTTAACAAGCCTTGCAAGGGAAAATAAAATCGACCCTGTAATCGGTCGTGAAAATGAAATTCAAAGGGTAATTCAGATTTTATCAAGACGAAGCAAAAATAATCCATGTCTTATCGGTGAGCCAGGTGTTGGTAAAACTGCAATAGCAGAAGGCCTTGCATTGAAAATTGCAAAGGGTACTGTGCCTGAACTTTTAAAGGATAAAAAAATCTTGTCACTTGATTTGACAGGAATGGTTGCAGGTACAAAATACCGTGGCGATTTTGAAGAAAGAATTAAGGGAATTATCGATGAGGTCAAGGACTCAAAGGATATTATTCTCTTTATTGACGAGGTGCACACGCTTATCGGCACAGGTAGTGCTGAGGGCGCAGTTGATGCTGCAAATATTCTTAAACCGTCACTTGCACGTGGTGAATTGCAGTTAATCGGTGCAACAACAATCGACGAATACCGCAAAAATATTGAAAAAGATGCAGCACTTGAAAGAAGATTTCAGCCTGTTACAGTAGGTGAGCCTTCAACTGACGAGGCTATTGAAATTCTCAAGGGTATTCGTGATAAATATGAGGCTCATCATAAGGTGAAAATCACCGATGAGGCTGTAAAATCAGCAGTAATGCTTTCACACAGATATATCGGTGACAGATTCTTACCTGACAAGGCAATTGACCTTATTGACGAGGCTTGCTCAAAGGTCAGATTAGAATCTCTTACTCCACCTGAGGAAATCAAGGAAATGGAAAACAGACTTTCCTCAATCTGTGGTGAAAAGGAAATGGCTGTAAATCAGCAGGATTTTGAACGTGCAGCACTTCTTCGTGATGAAGAAAAGTCACTTCAGCAGGAATTGAACACTCAAAAAGCAAAGTGGCAGTCATCGTCAGGTGAAAAGAATTTGTCTGTCACAGAAACCGAAATCGCAGAAATTGTGTCAGGGTGGACAGGAGTCCCAATAAGCAGAATGACCGAAGAAGAAAGTGAAAAGCTTCTTAATATGGAATCGGAAATTCACAAGAGAATTGTAGGTCAGGAAAAGGCTGTTTCAGCCGTCAGCCGTGCAATTCGTCGTGGTCGTGCAGGGCTTAAGGACCCAAAACGACCAATGGGCACATTCCTTTTCTGTGGTCCTACAGGTGTGGGTAAAACCGAGCTTACAAAAGCACTCAGTGAAGCAATGTTTGGTGATGAAAACTCAATGATTCGACTCGATATGTCGGAGTTTATGGAAAAGCATACTGTTTCAAAGCTTATTGGCTCACCACCGGGATATGTGGGCTTTGATGAGGGTGGTCAGCTTACTGAAAAGGTTCGCAGAAAGCCATATTCAGTAATCCTTTTTGACGAAATTGAAAAGGCTCATCCTGATGTTTTCAATGCGCTTCTGCAAATCCTTGACGACGGTATTTTAACTGACTCACAGGGCAGGAGAGTGGACTTTAAAAACTGTGTAATCATTATGACCTCAAATGTGGGTGCAAGACTTATCAATGAGGAAAAGACCACATTTGGCTTCACCACAAATGAAAACAGCCACTCTGACGAAAAAATCAAAGAGGCTGTTATGAATGAGCTTAAAAACACCTTCCGTCCTGAATTTTTAAACAGAATTGACGACACAATCGTTTTTACTCGTCTGTCAGAAAATGATATCCGTGAAATTGCAAAACGACTTTTGAAGAATCTTGAAAAAAGAATGAGTGACATTGAAATCACTATGACATTTGACGAGTCAGTTATCGATTTTGTATCAAAAAAGGGCTTTGACAAAATCTATGGTGCAAGACCTTTGAAACGAGCAATTCAGACAAATATTGAAGATGTTCTTTCCGAAAAAATTCTCGACAAATCCATTGAAAAGGGTAAGGGATACGCCTGCTCAATGGAAAATGAAGAACTTATAATAAGCGAAATAAAATAAAAAATAAGTCATTCCGGGTAAATACTCAGAATGACTTTATTTATTGTTCTGTTATGTATTTATTGCTATTGATGCACCTCTGTTATTATTTGTCTGTGCAAGTATGGCATCAATAATCAGTACAACACAGATTACACCAACGGGGTCAACATCGTCTGTAATATCTATTGAATATGCATCACCGAATGTGAACCATTCCTTTGAGATTGTGGCAATAGTGTATTCGTTGCGATAAATTTCATATTCGTGAGCAAGAAAATCACCGTCAACCTGCCAGTCATATCCTGTAACGCTGAATTTCTGCTTAAAAAGTGTGAAATGCTTTACAACCTCGGCAATATCCTTGCCGTTCATTTCTATGAAAAATCGTGGCAAGAAGGATAATACCTTTTGGTGAATATGAGCCAGTTGGTTGTTGTCCCTATCAAAAAGGTTGAGCTTTTTACCGATTGTAAAGAGTTCACCCTCTACAAAATATGCTTCATTTCCGTTTTCATCATAAATCGTGAATTTATCCTTCCACGAAAAGACCTTTTGCTTTATGTATAGCTTCATGGTTGTCACCTTAACATTGTGTGAATTTGTATGTTATATTTCCTTACCGTTTTTATCAAACAATGGTAATCTTTCGAGATAGATAATGTCGTCACGGTTTGCAGCGTTTCCTTCTGCTAAAATGAACATTTTACCACAAACAACTCCACCTGCATCGTTAACAAGCTTTTCAACTGCTTTGAGTGATTCGCCGAGAGAAACAACGTCGTCAACAATAAGGATTTTCTTACCCTTCATAAGCTGGGCATCTGCTGTGTCAAGGTAAAGCTTCTGCTCACCCTCAGTTGTAATTGAATTAACAGTTGACTCAAAAACGCCTGTCATATAAAGCTTTGGCTTTTTACGTGCAACAAAATATTTCTGATTATTCTGAAGTCTTGCCATTTCGTGAGCCAAAGGAATACCCTTAGCTTCTGCTGTGATTATGTAATCATAGTCAGGAGCTTTTTTCAATAACTCCTCTGCACAGGCTGTTGTAAGCTCAGGGTCACCGAAAATGACAAAGCCAGCAATCATAAGCTCATCGTTAAGTGGACACATTGGTAAATTTCTTTCGTGTCCTGCAATATTCATTGTGTAAAACATAATAATTTCTCCTTAAACGTGTTAAAAAACAAAAGAGGACGGAAATCCATCCATCCTCCAACTTTGTTGAATTAGTTAGCCAATGCTCTGCTGAGCCAAACCTCAGCAATATCAAGAGCAGCATAAAGGCCTTTCTTTTCACTTGATTTAACGATTCTCTCACGAGGACTAACATCAGGGTCAGTGTTAAGCAACTGAATTGAAACCTTAGAAGCAACCTCAATATCGTTTACAGGCTTTGTTGCGAGAATCTGCATCATAATAACGTATTTCTCGTTTGGAAAGCCGTAATAAAGAGTGTTACCGTTTCTTACTAATGGTTTGCCCTTAAAAGTGAGGAATTTATTATCCTTTGCCAAAATAAACACCTACTTATTTCTTTGAATTTTTAAGATAATCCTTAACAAGGTCCTGCAAAAGCTCATCTCTGTCAAGACGACGGATAAGGCTTCTTGCGTTGTTGTGAGTAGTGATGTAAGTTGGGTCCTCAGAAAGAATATATCCAACAATCTGATTAATAGGGTTATATCCCTTTTCAACCAAAGCATCATAAACAGCCACAAGCACCTGTCTTGTTGTTTCCTCACGCTCATCCTTTAAGGAAAATTGTATTGTCTTGTTAGGGTCAAGCATTCTGCCACCTCCAAATATCTAATCTATAGTATTATATACTTAATTTAAACAAAAAACAATAGTTATTTTCAAATTTTTAATACGTATCACGTATTTCATTGCATAGCAATTTCATATTTGAATGAATATTTCATAAATTCCGTAAGGAATTTATTTCATTTGTTCTGGGAAACAGTATTTATTGAAGCTATCAATATTCGTCGGATAGTACCACATTGATTAATTAATGGATTAATGACATCCTCACTTGACAGCTCCGATTTCACAATAAGCTCCAACCAATATTCTGCTTCGTTACATTCCTGTAATGAAATTTTAAGTTTTGCGGCAAACTCGGCTTTACTTCTTGCATAATTTGCCTCTCGAATATTCGCCCCAACAGATGTTGCAGACCGTTCTAATTGATTGGTCAGAGAATAATGACCCTTAACATTATGACATAATTTTATGATTTTTACTGCAAAATCGGTAGATAAATCTACAAGCTTATTTTCTTTCAAGGAAATCACCCCATAATTCTGTATCAATGAAATATTGTTGTGCAATATGAAATAATCTATGGATTATGAAATATTTTATCTTGCGATAAAATATGAAATAAGAATCTGCCGAAACAGATTCTTATTCGTTAATTTATGATTTTAATGCAATTCCGTCCTTTGCAAGAGCATCGATAATGCTGTTTGCAACATCCATAACCTCATCTCTTGTGAGAGTCTTTTCAGGATGTGAGAAAGTGATTCTTGTTGTGATTGATTTTCCGTTTTCGTCACGGTAAGTGTCAGTAACCTCAACCTTCTTGATAAGTGGGCAATTTGCGTTTTCAATTGCCTTGCCGATTGGAGCAAATGTTTCACTTACAAATGAAAGGTCAATTTCCATATTAGGGAATTTTGAAGGCTCTTCATAGTGAATCTTAGCATCAGTAAGCTCTGAGAATACAGGTACATCGATTTCAGCAAATACGATTGAAGCCTTCTTATCGATTTTTTTACTTACTGTTGGGTGAACAACACCGATTTTACCAAGGACTACGCCATCACAAGAAATTTCATTAAGATTTCTTGGGTGCTCATAAGAGAGTGTTGCATCTACCGGAGTGAATGTAAGTGCCTTGTGCTTAATGTTGTCAGTGATTACTGAAAGCATTGTTGCAAGTTCAACATAAAGAGCTTCAAGTGACTTTGTCTTGCTGTAAAGTGTAACGCAAAGCTTCTTTCTTTCATCACACATACCGTCATCTTTAAGTCCGTCAACAGTTCTGCCGATTTCAAAGACGCCAAAATCAGGAGCAAAGCTTGTATTTGTCTTTACCTGACAAAGCTGTGTAGGAATAATTGACTTACGGATTGTTTCCATATTAGGATTTGTAGCACCTGAAAGCTTGATGTTGTCTTCAATCTCAATTCCCAATGCCTTGTATTCATCAAAATACTGCCATACGTAAGAGTGAAGCTCGTGAAGTGAGTAACGGTGAACGAGCATATCCTTGATTCTGTCCTCAACTGTCTTTTCTGTCTTTGCACGAACAGGGTAGAGTGGAGCAGAAGCAGTATGAATGTCAAAGTTGTCATAACCGTAAATACGAGTGATTTCCTCAACAATGTCAGCCTTGATTGTAACGTCCTTTGTTGCTCTCCAGCTTGGCACTTCAACTGTGAAGCTGTCACCGTCGTTAGAAGCCTTGAAGCCGAGTGAATTAAGAGTATTTACGATTGTGCCATTTGGAATTTCGATACCTGTGTATTTGTCAATAAATGCCTTATCGAAATCAAGTGTAACTGTAGGATACTTGAATGCGTATTCGTCAGTAAGTGCTGACACTACTTCAGCCTCAGGGTCAATTTCCATAAGAAGGTTAACGAAACGAGCAATTGCAGGAACTGTCATTTCAGGGTCAAGACACTTTTCATAACGGTTTGAAGCGTCAGTACGGTGTGCAAGTCTTACAGTTGATTTACGGATTGATGCAGCATTGAATGTTGCAGATTCAAGTGTAAGAGTTGTTGTATCCTCAACGATTTCAGAATCAAGACCACCCATAATACCTGCAATAGCAACAGGAGTGTTGTCGTTGCAAATCATAAGTGTATTTTCGTCAATGTTTCTGTCGATTCCGTCAAGAGTCTGGAATGTGAATGGAGCGCTGAAACGCTTGATTCTGATTTTCTCAACCTTACGTGAGTCAAAAGCGTGCATTGGCTGACCCATTTCGAGCATAAGGTAGTTTGTAAGGTCAGCAAGAAGATTGATGCCTCTCATACCACAGTAGTAAAGACGGATTCTCATGTTCACTGGGCTTACATTTTTCTTGATGTTAGCAACCTGTAAGCAAGAATATCTCTGACAAAGGTTATCTTCAATTTTAAGGTCAACCTTTGGAAGATTGTCGTATTTTGTAAGGTCAACCTGTGGAAGTGGCTTTAATTCACGACCTGCAAGTGAAGCAAATTCACGAGCAATACCATAGTGACCCCAAAGGTCAGGACGGTTAGTAAGTGATTTGTTATCAACCTCGAAAACGATATCGTCGATTTCATATAAATCCTTAAGGTCAGTACCATTCTTAACCTCATCAAGAATATCCATAATACCTGAGTTGTCGTCAGAAATACCGATTTCCTTTTCAGAACAGCACATACCGTTTGACATAAAGCCTGCAAGTGGTCTTGGTGCGATTTCGATTTCACCTAATTTTGCGCCAACCTTTGCAAAAGCAGTTTTCATACCGACTCTTACATTTGGTGCACCACAAACAACGTCAACTAATTCTGCTTCACCAATATCAACCTTAAGAAGGTGGAGCTTTTCTGACTTTGGATGGTCTTCAATTTCCTTGATTTCAGCAACAACAATACCTGAAAAGTCGCTACCCTTAAAGAAAATGTCGTTTTCAACCTCAGCAGTTGAAAGTGAGAATTTACGGATTAACTCCATTTTGTCAAGACCTGAAAGGTCAACGAAATCACTAATCCAGTTCATTGATAAAAACATAATTTTGCTCCTCCTTCCTTAATTTTCGTCGTCTGTGAACTGTGTAAGCACTTTAAGACTACCACTGTTCAAATCACGAATATCCTTAACACCATATTTCATCATTGCAAGTCTTGTAAGACCAAGACCGAATGCGAAGCCTGTGTATTCCTCAGGGTCAATTCCACCTGCTTTAAGTACCTCAGGGTGAATCATACCGCATGGACAAAGTTCAAGCCAACCACTGTGCTTACATGAAGGACAGCCTTCACCACCACAGATAAGGCAAGAAATATCAAGCTCAAAGCCAGGCTCAACGAATGGGAAGAAACCAGGACGAAGACGAACCTTAATATCCTGTCTGAATACCTCTGAAAGCATTGTTTTCATAAAGTAGATAAGGTTTGAAATTGAAATGTCTTTGTCAACCATAACACCTTCCATCTGGAAGAATGTGTTTTCGTGACAAGCGTCAGTAGCTTCGTTTCTGAAGCAACGACCCGGGAAAATAGCCTTGATTGGCATACCGTCGTTTACAAGTGCATCCTTATACTTCTTGTAAATAGCATTCTGTGCAGCAGATGTGTGAGATTTAAGCAACTGACCGTTATCAAGGTAATATGTGTCCTGCATATCACGAGCAGGGTGGTCTTTTGGAATGTTGAGTGCTTCAAAGCATTCATAGTCAGTAACGATTTCGCTATAATCCTCAATGTTAAAGCCCATTGAACGGAAAACACTTTCACACTGACGCTGTACAAGTGTGATAGGGTGGTATGAACCACGTGTTAAATTTGCAGGAACTGAAATGTCGAAAACAGGTGTGCTTTCGATTTCCTTTTTAAGCTCAAGCTTTTTAAGCTCCTGACTTTTTTCTGCGATTTTCTGTTCAACATAAGCTCTCACTTCGTTGACAACCTGACCCATAACAGGTCTTTCCTCAGCAGATAATGAACCCATCATTTTAAGCATTGATGTAAGCTCACCTTTTTTGCCGAGAATCTGTACTCTGAAATTTTCGAGTTGAGCTTCTTCAGTAAATGTAGCCAACTCTGCATCCGCTTTTTGACGGATAGCTTCAAGTTTTTCTCTCATTGTTTTCTTCCTCACTTTAGTTTTTTAATCGGAAATATAGGGAATAAAAAAGTCCCACACTCCAAAGAGCATGGGACGAATAAAATCCGCGGTACCACCCAAATTTTTGCAAAAAGCAAACACTTTCCGTGTTCAGTAACGAGAACAAGCCGTCTTTACCTACTGTTATTTCAGCAAAGCCACTCCAAAGGGAACTTCAATTAAGCTTTTGACTATTGTGCTTTCAGCCAAGGCACAACTCTCTACAAGTGTACTCACTTAATCTACTTTCTTTTTCACTGTGTTTCAAATATCCAAAGAATTATAGCAAATTAAATTATATAAGTCAAGTGTTATTTGACACTTGAAAAAAGCGATGGTTAATACAAAACGGTCAGAAGAGCACCGTGTGATAATGGCTCTATTGTAAGCTCACACATTTCACCTAATATCTTTGATGCTGTTTTAACTGTTGTACCATTAGGTTCATATGCTTCAATATAAACATAGTCCGGTTTTTTATCTGGATTTTCCTTGTAGTATCGTTCCAATTGTTCAGAATTGAGAACACCTCGATACCAAGCAGAGTATGTTGCCATAGGACGCTCAAGATAAAGATATATCCAGTTGCTGTAGGATACTACTAAAATCTGGTCATCCTCTGAAGTGGAAGCTTTTATAACATCTAAATCATTCAAAATCTTACTGTATCTGTCATATTCTGTCTCTGTCATATAAAGACCTGCGTAAGGACCTTCGCTAGCTTTTACAAAATTTGTATGAAACTGACCGTAGCTATAAAATATACCATAGAATGCAATCTGTAAGCAGAAGCCGACAATGATTAATCTACGACACCAGATAATATTTTTCTTTTTGACCGCTTCTTCAGGGCTTTCTTCTCTCTCAAGATGGATTTCTTTATATAAATCCTTTGCAAAAAATACACCTGCAACGTTATAAATTGCCAACAATACTCCGATTACACCTAAATGAGTGTTAGCGGCAAGATACTGGAAAAATGTAGCAATTAAGCAAGGCACACACATACAATAGAAAATTTTTTTGTTTTTATTATTCGATAAGATGTAGCACAAGGTAGAAATCACGGTAAATGGCAATGAGATAGCACATAAGAAAATTTCTATATTAGCAATAACGCCAACCATAAATATTACTGACCAAGCTAATGCAACACCTAAATAAGCCAGACGGTGTGAATTGCTCTTTCTCTTTTCATCAAATATCAAAGCAATAAATAACAATGGCAATATAAAGGATAAATTGAGATTAGCAGTGTGAAAATAGTCTAATGTTGCTAGAAATTTATCAAAGAGGGAGCTGGATGCAATATCGTATTCACTACTGCCCAAAAGGTTTTCTATATTGTCAAAAATAGAGTTTATTGTTCCTCCTGTCAAAAAGAAGAAGGCAACTGCTATAACTGCAACAATAATAAGTCCGCAGGTAACCCATAAAATAGCTTCTTTTGTGAAAAAACAATTATAATTCTCTATGTGTGAAAAATTATCATATAACTGTTTTTGTTGCTTTTTTTTCTGTTTTTTTGTAAGCTTCTTTTCATTCTTTGAAGTTTTGAATGCCTTGTTTGAAGCGATTTTGTATATTATTTCATATCGTTTTGTCCACAAAGCACAGCCTATGATATAGAGTACATACACTGCACAAAAGAATGGATTACACACACAACAGCAACCGATACATGCACCTGCAACAATATAAAAAGGGATGGACTTCTTCTCATAAATTTTAAGTAAGCAAAGGCATAATGCCATTAATGACATAGCATAAATAGACTGATAATTAATTGCAAGAAATCTGTAAGGTATCTGCACATAAAACATCATTGATGCTAAAATTGCCCAAATTCCATGCTTTTTGAAAAAACGATATATTACAACAGCCATAGTAGTATGCATAGCAAGATATATGCTTCTTATGAAAATGAAAATTTCGTCATAAGATCCCTTAATTGCAGTCCATATACACACAGGTATGAAGTTGAATAATGATGAAAACTGTGTAAGATGCCAATCGTGTTGTACTAAGCTGTCACCGTTCAAAAGACGGAATGGTGTAATGATATAATAGCTTTCATCATCAGAATATGGAACGAGAAAAACAAAAACCAGATGCAACAAGAAAACCATTATTAAGGCAATGGCAAACAAGAGGTCTTTGTTTTTGAATTTTTTTAACATATTTACACCCTCTAAAAACTGTAATATATCGGTTTTTAATTTTATCATAAATTAAAGTTCAAGTCAAATTAACTCTACCTTTTTTGACATTTTTAATAATAATATATTGTCAGATACTTGATATTCATTTGTTTTTTATGATATAATGTAATGAAATTTAACTTGGAGAAGTGTGCAATGAATAAAGTAATGTTGCTTTATCCTCCGGGAAAGGCATATCAACGAAGCGAAGACCGTGCACAATGTAATATTGAAGACTCTGCAGTGGCGTCAACTCACGCTTGTAACGATATTGGTTACGCTGCGGCTGTTTTACTCCAGAAGGGCTATTCTGTTTTTCTTAAGGATTATCAGACAGAACTTGCTACAAAGGAGCAGGTGAAGGCAGATATAGATGAATTTAAGCCTGATTTGATTTTTATCAGCATAACAAATGCAACGATTTATGAGGACCTTGATTTCATAAATTGGATAAAGTCATTTCACAATTGCCTTTTTGTAATTAAGGGTGCGATTTTCTATAACCCTAAAAAATCCCTTCTCGAAACACTTGACCTTAAGAATGTCTCATGTCTTGTTGGTGGTGAAATAGAGTTTATAATGGGACCTCTTACCGATTATCTTTTAAGAGGTGAGGGAAATCCCGACGATATTTCCGGCATAATTTACAATAACGGTACAGAATTTGTTTCAACAAAATTTGATTGCTGGAATAAAAATCTTGATGAGCTTCCTTTCCCTGCAAGACAGTTAATGAATAACGCTCTTTATACACGACCTGATACGGGTGAACCAATGGCTACAATTTCTGTTGGTAAGGGTTGCCCTTCACAGTGTATTTATTGCCTTACTCCGATTATTTCAGGTACAAGAGTGCGACTTCGAAGTGTTGAGAATGTTTTTGCTGAAATTGAAGAATGCTATTATAAATATAATATCCGTAATTTCTTCTTTAAGGCTGATACATTTACTATCGATAATGAATGGGCATCAGCACTTTGCGATAAAATCATAAATTCAGACCTTAGGGGTAAAATTGAATTTACAGCAAATTCAAGAACAAAGCCATTGTCCTTTGAATTGTTGCAGAAAATGAAGCAGGCAGGTTGCTTTATGGTTGCTGTGGGCTTTGAAACAGGCTCTGAAAAAACTATGAAGCTTATTAAAAAGGGTGCAACGCTTGAGGATAGTATCCGTGCTGCTTCTCTTATCAAAAAAGCAGGTATTCCGCTTTTTGGCTTCTTTATGGTTGGTTTTCCTTGGGAAACAAAAGAGGATATTAAGCAGACTGAAAAATTTATTCATAAGCTTAATCCTGATTTTATCGAAATACATATTGCAATGCCTTATTATGGGACAGAGCTTTATCAGTATTGCCTTGACTATAACACATTAAGCGATTTAGCTTGGGGTAACGATTATTATGCTCCAAATACTATCGGTACAACTACTGTCAGCATTGATGAGGTTATAAAAATCAAAAAGCAGATGCAGCTTCGATTCCATTTACGACCAATATATATTTTTAAAACGCTGAAAAAGTGCATAACATCCTTTACTCAATTCAAGAATTATGCACATCATGCAATTAAACTTCTAAAGAAAAATCTTTTCTGAGGTAGAAAATGAAAGTTTTGTTTATAAACCCTTCGGTTGGCTATTATACACGAGCCCTTTCAAACCCCTTGGGACTTCTTTCAATAGCCACCTATGTAAAGCAAAACGGCCACGAGGTAAAGCTTGAGGACCGTTGTGTTAATAAATCAAATATCAATAAATTATTAGATTCCTTTAAGCCTGACATTGTGGGTGTATCCCTTATGTCATCACGTGGACTTGTTGATGCTGAAAAGGTGTCAAAGGCTGCAAGGGCAAAGGGTATTCCCGTTGTCTGGGGTGGTCAGATGCCATCTCTTCAGATGGAGCAGGTGTTAGCCCTTGACATTGTTGATTACATTTCTTACGGTGAAGGTGAAGAAACCTGGCTGGAGATGATGAATGCACTTGAGAGTGGCAGACCATTTTCTGAAATTCAGGGTCTGGCATATAAGGAAAACGGAAAAACAGTAGTTACTCCTTGTCGTAAGTTTGCTGACCTTCGTGATATGCCGGTATCAGACTACACGCTTATTGACCCACCAAAATATATGCAGACATATCTTGGCTGTAAAAAGATGATGTACATATATTCTGCAAAGGGTTGTCCTTGCAGATGCGCCTTTTGTTCTAATCAGAATTTCCACAAAAGCACTTACAGAAAGCGTCCTAATGAATACGTAATGGAAGAAATTCGTTACCTTATTGAAAATCACGGTGCAGATGGTTTCTTCTTTTCGGACGAGCTCTGGGTAGTCAAGAGAGCAGATTTGGTTGATTTCTGCCAGAAGGTGCACGAAAGTGGTTTGAAATTCCAATGGGGTATTGAGCTTCGAATCGGTATGTTTGAGGAAGCTGATTATCAGATGCTCTACGATGCAGGCTGTCGATGGATATTCTTCGGAATCGAAACCGGTTCAAAAGAAATGCAGGATATTGTTCATAAGAACATTGACTATTCAAAAATAGCACCTACATTTGAGGTGCTGAACAGGATTGGTATTACCACCATAGCTTCGTTTATTATCGGATTCCCCGATGAAACAACAAAACAGCTAAAAGATACCGTCCGTTTACTGAATACCATTAAGGCGAATTTGACTCCTGTGTTCCATTTCACTCCAATTCCCGGCACGGAATTGTACGATAAGGTAGTGGCAAACGGAACTTACAAGGCACCAAAAACGCTTAAAGCAATGAGCAAGGTTGTTGCGACCGAGTCTCTGGGCGTTAATCTTTCAGCTGTTCCTAGCGTGGATTTGCGTGTTATCAGAAGCTGGTACTTGTGGAAGAGTTTTTCCAACAAGAGTGCTTTACAGGAACATGGTTCATTTGAATTTGCAAAAGAAACTATTCTTAATGGTCTTCATTCAATTTCACTTAAAGGTCCTGTCAACTTCTTTATTGATGGTTTTAAGGCTTTATATGAATTCCTTTATATTTTCTGGTTTTCACATGCGTATCCTAAAATTATTAAAAAGTATGATTTGGATAAAACATACGATTAATTAAGGATTAGAGGTATATAAAATGAGTAAAAAACTAATTTCAATTGTTGTTCCTAATTATAACGAGGTCGGAACTCTCGATGAGTTATATGAAAGAACAACAAAGGTGATGCAGACTCTTACAAAATATGATTATGAAATCGTATTTTTTGACGACGGTTCAAAAGATGGGTCAAAAGAAAAAATTGAAGAGCTTTGCAAAAAGGACGACCATATCAAGGCTGTTTTTTACTCAAAGAATTTCGGCTATGCAAAGGGCACTTTCTACTGCTTCCAACAGGCAAAGGGTGACTGTGCTGTGATTTTACACGCTGATTTGCAGAACCCACCTGAGGAGATTCCACGACTTGTTGAAAAGTGGGAAACAGGTGCTCAGATTGTGCTCGGTATAAAAAATCAGAGCCGAGAAAACAAGTTTGTTTATTTTATGAGAACATTATTCTATTGGATGATTAATAATGTTTTCGGTGTAAAGATGATTCCACACGCAACGGAGTTTGAATTGTTTGATAAAAGCTTTATTGATGTGCTTAAAAGAATTAACACAAATGAGCCATTTCTTCGTGGACTTATTTATGAGTACGGCACATCTTATGAGCAGGTTTACTACACTCAGGAAAAACGCAAAAAGGGTAAAAGTAAATTTACACTTTCAAAATATTATGACTTTGCAGTTTGTGGTATTGTCAATGCATCAAAGGTGTTGCCAAGACGAGTAATCTGGGTTTCTGTAATCGCAATGGTTTTAACAATTCTTGAACTTTTCTTTTCATGCATACCAAGTGTATGGGGAACATCCTTCCATGGTGCAATCGGTCATATTTTGATAAGATTAATCTTCATTTTTATGGGATTGCTCACATTGATGGTATCATTCTGTGCAGAGCATCTTATTTCAATTCCTCGTAACAACGGTGAAAAACCAATTATTATTGAGGAAAAAAGAATTAATTATTGATGTTCAATAATCAACACAATATGCTTGAATTGTATCATAACTTCATGTAGAATGTAAGTTACAATATTGTCACAGAATTATTACAAGATAAAGAAGAGGTTTTAAATGGTTGGTGTAATTTTGGCAGCAGGTGACGGAAAACGCCTGAAAAACAGTAAGGATGAAGCCTGCTGTAAGCCACTTATAAAAATTAATGATAAAAATTTAATAACCTTTGCTCTTGATAATTTAGTGCAGTTGGATATTACGGAAGCATATATTGTTATTGGAAAAGAAGGGGATTTAATAAAAAATACTCTTGGTGATAAATATGAGAGTATCAATCTCCATTACGTTCGTCAACAGGAGCAAATCGGCTTGATGAATGCTTTTTTACAAGCGTTAAATGTTATGGATTGTAATGAAACGGTTGTGTTGCAGTTATCTGACGAAATTTTTGTCAATTTGAACAGTGAACAAATCAAGTCGATGCTTAAGGATGAAAAAACAGAGTTTTACTGTGGAGTAACTCTTGAAGACAATCCACAGAAAATCAAAAACAACTTTTCTGTTGAAACAGATAAGGACTCTTTCCTCATAAAATGTACAGAAAAGCCACAGGTTGTTACAGATAATATTAAGGGTACAGGCTTCAGCATCTTTAATGATAAAACCATAGGAGTTATAAAGGAAACCTACGAAACTAATCCGGAAAAGCTGTTTGACCTCTGTGACTCATTCAATTATTTAGTTGAATCAGGATATGTTGGTAAAACTTTTATGGTGGCTGACATAGAATTTAATATTAATACACTTTCTGATTTTTCAGAAGCAGAAAAACATTTTGAATAAGATATAATAAAAACGGGCAGATTAAATAATCTGTCCGTTTTATACTTTATTTATTATGTTTTATACGTTGAAACGGAAAAGAACAATGTCTCCGTCCTTCATAACGTATTCCTTACCTTCACTTCGTACAAGACCCTTTTCCTTTGCAGCCTGCATTGTACCGTTTGCCATAAGGTCGTCAAAGTGAATAACCTCTGCACGGATAAAGCCGCGTTCAAAGTCGGTGTGAATTTTACCTGCTGCCTGTGGTGCTTTTGTACCTTTTTTGATAGTCCAAGCACGAACCTCAGGCTGACCTGCAGTAAGGTATGAAATAAGTCCTAACAAATCATAAGAACGCTGAATAAGAAGGTCAAGACCACCCTGCTCAATACCTAAATCAGCAAGGAACATTTCCTTTTCTTCTTTGTCTAATTCTGCAATCTGTGCTTCAAGCTCTGCACAGATAGGAAGAGTTTCAGCACCCTCAGCCTCTGCAAGCTTACAAACAGCGTTGTAACGAGCATTTTCACGGATGTCGTTTGCAAAATCCTCTTCACTCATATTGCAAGCGTAGATAACAGGCTTTGATGAAAGAAGTGCAACTGTAGAAAGGAATTCCTTTTCCTCGTCATCAGCTTCAACAGCTCTTGCGTTAATACCATTTTCAAGCTCGCCACGAAGTCTTTTAAGGAAATCAAGCTCCTTCTGAAGTGACTTGTCACCCTTAAGGTCCTTTTCAACCTTTGTAATTCTTCTGTCAAGAATTTCAACGTCAGAAAGAATAAGCTCAAGATTTATTGTTTCAATGTCACGCTGTGGGTCAATACTACCTTCAACATGGATAATATCGTCGTTGTCAAAGCAACGTACAACGTGGATAATTGCATCAACCTCACGGATGTGTGAAAGGAATTTGTTACCAAGACCTTCACCCTTTGATGCACCCTTTACAAGACCTGCAATATCAACGAATTCGATTGTAGCAGGAGTAATCTTTGCAGGATTATACATTTCTGCAAGCTTGTCGATTCTGTAATCAGGCACTGCAACAACGCCAACGTTTGGCTCAATTGTGCAGAAAGCGTAGTTTGCAGACTGTGCACCTGCATTTGTAATAGCGTTAAAAAGTGTACTTTTACCAACATTAGGTAAACCAACAATACCAAGTTTCATTGTTTATCATCCTTAATATAAATTTCCAAAAATGTATTATACACTATTGCTGAAAATTTTTCAATAGTGTATAATTTAAGTATATTTTAAATCGGCTCCCCTTGTCAGGGTGCGGGTCTCCGGTGGAGACCTCTGCGAAGCAGAAGCACCGACCGAACCGGCAGGTGAGACTTAGCTGTCAATGAAGTTGACTGAGGGGTAGTCAGTTTACGTTTTAACTATCTCTCCCTCCGTCTGCTGCCGCAGACACCTCCCTCGTCAGAGGGAGGCTTATACAGGTTAGGTGATTTTATGGAATTTACAAGAACAGAAAGATTGATTGGAAAAGATAATCTCGAAAAATT
>CAJGCX010000016.1 GCA_904501895.1 Clostridiaceae bacterium | reverse complement strand
TCCATCTCTCAAAACTTTTTTAATATTCTTCTCAATTTTAATTCTCGGCACCATAACCTCACGGTTGCAATTCATACAACGGATACGAAAATCCATACCTGCACGAAGCACTAAAAATTGTTTTTCACCACAGGGATGAGCCTTTTTCATTTCAAGAATATCGTTTACTTTAATATCCATAAAAATTACCTCGAAATATATTACATTATATCATATCATAAAAGTTATAAAAATAAAATACCTATTTTTATTCTTATTTGAACATTTGACTCATATTCATATATTAAATTGAAAATAAAGGTGAGATATATGAAAAAATATTATCCTGAGGGAATTATTTATGAAAACAAGTATAATAAAAAGTGTATGGAGTCAATAAATAGTCTCCGTGAATGCTTCCTGTCTGAAAGAATTTTAGAGGCAAAAGCCACAATGTGTGACCACGACCACAATCTTTATGTGGACTTAGGTGTAATGCAGGGGATTATTCCACGAGAAGAGTGTGCAATCGGTATTTCTGACGGAAGTGTCCGTGACATTGCTATAATTTCAAGGGTAAATAAGCCTGTTGTATTTAAAATTATTGATTTTATGGATGATGAGGCAGGTGCTAGTACAGCAATATTAAGTCGTAAAAGAGTGCAGGAGGAATGTGCAGAGGAATATATCAGTACACTTTCTCCTGGAGATATTATTGATGCAAGAGTTACACATAACGAATCCTTCGGTTCATTTTGTGATATCGGTTGTGGAATTTCTGCACTTTTACCTATCGACAGTATTTCAGTTTCCCGTATTCCTCATCCTGATGTGCGCTTTGCAGTCAATACTATGATAAAGGCAGTGGTGAAAAGCATAGATGAGCTTGGCAGAGTTACACTTTCCCATAAGGAATTGTTGGGCACGTGGAATGAAAATGCAGAAATGTTCAAGGCAGGACAGACCGTAGGTGGAGTTGTCCGTTCAATCGAAAAATACGGTGTGTTTATTGAACTTTCACCAAATCTTGCAGGCCTTGCAGAATATTCTTATGATGTAAATGAAGGGGACTCTGCAAGTGTTTACATAAAAAGCATCAATCCTGAAAAAATGAAAATCAAATTATCCATTGTTGATAGCTTCCCTGAAAAGGCTGAGCCGAAGCCTGTAAAGTATTTTTATAATGATGACCATATAGATATATGGAAATATTCACCTGAAATATCTGAAAAAGTTATTGAAAGTGTATTCTGATTATTGTAAATAGGAAAAATATGTGATAAAATGAACTCGGATTTTTAACTTGGAGGTCATTTTATGAAAAAGATGAAGGCAATTTTAAGTGTTGTAATGTCATTTGTAATGCTTCTCTCACTTCTTGTGCCTGCAATGGCAGTTGAAAGCAAAAAATGTGATTGTGGTACTGCACCGATTGTTCAGGTAAGAGGTATCGGTGAAACTCTTTACGATGGTGAGGGTAACGAGGTTTTTTCTACTGATAATATTGTAAACGGAATTTTACCTGCAGTTCCAAAGCTTGCAGAATTTCTTGTTACAATGAATGTTGACACATTGGTAGAAGCGCTTGATTCTGCTGTAACAGCAATTTTTGGTCCTGTGGCTTATGATAACAATCTTAATCGTGATTCAGTTGTTACTGTTAAGGGCTACACAAGTGACCCTATTGAAACCTATGTTGATTTAGAGGATGAGGATGTAGGCTCAGAATATACTCTTGCACAGGCTGCATACAGAGATTTAGGTGAAAAGCATTCATATCTTTTCATTTATGACTGGACAGGAAATCCTTTTGATATCGCAGATGACCTTAATCAGTTTATTCAGGAAGTAAAGGTGAAATCAGGTCACGATAAGGTTACTATCTGTGCTGAGAGTATGGGTGGATGTATGACAAATACATACCTTGCTGTTTACGGTTATGAGGATGTTCAGAATCTTGTTATGGCAAACTCAGCCTTTAACGGACTTGAAATGATTGGACAGCTTTTTGTCGGCAACCCTGAAATCGATGGTGAAGCTCTTGGTGGACTTATAGCACAGAGCATTTACGGAAACGCTGAATATGCTTCTCTTATTCCATATATTCCACTTTTTAAAGACCTTGCAAATATTGCAAACTATCTCTTTGAGGTAGCAGGGGATAGGATTTATAAGGAAATCCTAATTCCTGTTTTCGGTTACCTTCCTGCTTTCTGGTGCTTTGTACCTGAATATCATTTTGAAGAAGCAGCTGACCTTATGCTTGCTGATGCAGGTCCCGAGCTTTTGAACTTTGTTGACACATACTATGAAAAGGTTGCAAGTAAGACAACAGAGAGAGTACAGGAAATGGTTGCAAGTGATGATGTGAACTATTTCTGCGTTTCTAACTACAATAAATTTATTGCTCCAGTAACAAAAACAGCTCGTTGGAATTCTGACGGTGTTATTGAAACATATAACACAAGTGGTTTCGCAACAGTTGCTAATATGGGCGAAACTCTCGGTGCTGATTATGTACAGAAGGTAAATAACGGTAAAAATATGGTTTCTCCTGACAATGTTGTTGACGTTTCAACTGCACAAGCACCAATGCAGACCTGGATTACAAAAAACTGGGGACATATTGCATATAACCATAACGACGGTACTTGTGATTTCTATATGTGGTTGCTTACAGCAAACGAGCAGTACACAGTAGAGTCAAATCCTCAGTATCCACAGTTTATGTATTATAACGAAGAAATGCCAATGCTTATGCCATATACTTGTGGTAGTGGTGATGTGACAGGCGACGGAAGAGTAACTGCTGTTGACGCTGCACTTATCTTAAAGGCTTCTGCAGGCATTTATTGTGCAACTGAAAAACAGCTTATGAATGGTGATATGAACTGTGACAATTTGATTACAGCATCAGATGCAAGAATTATTCTTAAAAAGGTTGCGGAAGCATAAAATAAAAGTAAATAGTATAACAAAAGGAACTGTTTTTGCAGTTCCTTTTTTCTATAATTTGTCTTGTATAAAACAAAAAGCCACCCGCAACGGATGGCTTTGATTGTGTTCTTGTCTTCGATTATGCAGCGAAGAAAGCAAGGATTGAATCAAATACCTGACCTACGATGCCCATTGCTTCAGGGTCTGTACCTGAAATACCAAGAATGCTCATAACGAATTCGAAAATTGCTGACATTTTGCGTACCTCCTTCATGATTTATTGAACACATTGTATCATAAAAGTTGACAATTGTCAACATGATTCAATTCCATATTTTAAAAGGTCAATATGACCGTCATTTTCAAAAACGATACCTTCTTTTTCAAGAAGTGCCCTTTGAGTTTCACCGCCACCGAAAGCAAATGCACACGACACTCTGCCTTCACGGTTAACAACTCTGTGACACGGGATAACTCCCGGTGCAGGATTCTGGTGTAAAGCATAGCCTACAACTCTTGCCCAGCGTGGATTCCCTGCAAGAAATGCTACCTGACCATAGGTTGCAACCTTGCCTTCAGGAATGTTTTTTACTACCTCATAAATTTTTTCGAATGTTGTCATAAATACCTCAAAATTATTATCAAAAACCACTTGAATAGGATATATCTCCATTTCAAGTGGTTTATTTTTTTATCTTCTTATTAACTTTCTCAGCTTTGAATACATCTTTTTAAGAATAGGTAAGCCCTTTTCCATAAGAGTATATTTAAAATTATCGACTCTTAAGTCAAATTCACCTGCGTACTCAATGATAATAGGATTAAACTGACTCTTGAATTCATACAGTCCGTCATCAAGTGTGCCTGAAAGTCCACCTAGATCAAGGAAATCACAGCCATTTTCTGTTGTGAGAATACATTGCTCACAAAGTCCGCAAAGGGTTGCACAGAAGGATGGAAAAACGTGAAGGTCAGACCCTGCATACAAATATTCTGCAATTCTCACACCCTTTTTATTTGGTGGATAAACTGTCAACAATGCTGCAAGTGGTACGATTTCACCCTTTTCATTGAGCACCTTTTTAGCATCAAGGAGTTGTTCAGAGATTTTTTCTCTCATATCAGGTTCTTTTTCATATCTTTTTTCAAGATTTGAAATGTAGTCATTAACTCTGCATCTTTCAAATGCAAAAAATGCTTTATCCTGAAATGCCTCTGCAAGTAATGTGAAATAATCTTCACTGCGAAGTGAAATATTCTGTCTTTCCTCAGTATTGCTGAGAATCTTTTTGAAAAGTGCAATATTCTCAGGTGTACGCTCTGCACCCTCATAGAAAAGTCCTCTTGCAGGCTGGAAATTACCTAAATATTTTCTGATTTTCTGCTTGTAATTTTTCTTGAATTGAGCAGGAGAAAGGGGATTACCCTCAGCATCCTTTAACGGAATCAAGGCGTTGAATCGTGGCTGAATTGCTTCACCAAGATTTTTCACAAATCCCTTATGCTCAAATCCATTGTTTACAAGAGTGTCAAATTCTACCTTTGCTCTTTCTAAATCAAATGGGTCAAAGAAATTCTCTGTTGGAATATCAGGTAAAATCTTATTAACCACAATTGCAGGGTCAATTTTAAGTGAGTAGATATTATTCTTTTTGCAAAAATCCTTTGCACCGTCACGAAAAGCCTTAATAGCCTCGCTGTCTGTCAAATCCATTACAGGACCTCGTGGACAGTAAGCATAGTTAAAGCTCGGCATAAGAGTACGTATAAGAATAAGTGCAACACCAATAAGCACATCGTCTTTATAAACACCACAAAAACGATTTTTCCAGTTATTCTTAAGCTTTGTCCATTCTACCGTCTGCTGAATAGGAGCAAAAGATGAATTTTCAATAAATTCAGTAAATTCCTTGAGAGGAATATCTGCTTTGAATTGATACATAATTTTCAACCTTATTTAATAAACTTTTTCTGAACTGTTTTCATTATTTTGTATGCCTTGAAAATTGATTCATAAAGGGCGAATTTGCCCTTATTGATAACCAAGTCAAATTCACCAATTAACTCGTGTATATCAGCGTTAAAGCCACGCTTGAAATCAAATAAACCGTAGTTTTTTGAGTCCTCATTGAAGTTTCCGTCAATTCCGTAGAAATTGAATTTGTCATATCCATTTTCTGTGGCATATTTAATCATTTCATACTGTAAAAGATACTGTGAATTGTATTTCATAAATGGCTTATAGCTTGCACCGAAGAGATAAACAACCTCTCTGCCATAAAGCATATACCAGCCACCGGCAATGATTTTCTTATCACCATATTCCTTTACATCAGCAGTAAGCGCTTCAATCTTTTTAGCAATACTTTCTTGCTGTGCCTTGATTTCATTATATTCGTTAATGCTCTTAGGATTACCCTCAATAACAGTTAAACGCTTTGCATTTTTATCAAATCTTGATTGTGTAAAATCAAGCAATTCTTTAAGGTTAACCTCTGCCAAAAGCACCTTAACTGCATTTTCCTTGTTAAGGACCTTGAACATATTCTGATAGTAGGAGAGAGGACGGTCAATGAATTCTCGTCTTTCAGCAGTGTGCTTCATAAGGTTTTTGAATTCAACAAGATTGTTTTCATCAGCCTCAATAAGAGTGATAAAATTCTTCTTACTGTTATTAATACCCCATTTTGTACCACTACGGAAATTCTTGAAAAGCTCATCAATAGTCTTTCCCTTAAAATCAAGGACAGAAATCCAACGTGGCTCCAAATCCTTTTTCTCATCCATATCCACATAAAAGCCATAGTGAATATATCCTAACTCCTTGAGCTTATCCATTAAAGCATCGTTTTTTGTGTCAGGAATAATATTTCCGTGAATGTCACGAAGCTGATAATCAACGTAAGGATTGATTTTGAGGAAAGCGATTCCCTTACCCTTGAGATATGCTTTGATTTCATTAGTGAATTCCTCAAGCAATTGGAAATTGGAATAATCAATCAAAAATCCTCTTGGAGCATAAGCAAATTTCACAAGACCCTTAAGACTTTTGTATAACAAAACAGTAGCCATAATGATTTTGCCGTTTTCCTTAACGCCTAAAATCTCACCTGACCATCCGTTATGCTCTTTAATTTCAATCCAATATGGTGACTGAAAGAAAGAAGCCTGTGAATTTTCTTTACAAAAATCAATAAATTCCTGTTTTTCTAAATTAACTATTTTCATTAGCCAATATGTCCTTTAATTTTCTTTAAAAGCTTATATACGTCATAAAACGGACTGATTTTCAATTCAAACTGACCGATATATTCAGTAACATAAGGCTTAAA
This sequence comes from Clostridiaceae bacterium, assembly GCA_904501895.1. Taxonomy (GTDB): domain Bacteria; phylum Bacillota; class Clostridia; order Oscillospirales; family Acutalibacteraceae; genus Fimenecus. Next base: position 15,652 of record CAJGCX010000016.1, on the reverse strand, counting down.
GCCTTTTTTGAATTCATAAATTCCGTAATACTCATTTTCAGGATTAAAATCACCTGTAATACCGTAGAAATTACAGTATTTAAAGCCCTCTTTGTACGCTTCCTTAATGTGATGCTCATACATAAGATATTTTGGTGTAAACTGACGATATTCCATCAAAACACCACTTGAAAGTGTAAGGTATTCCTCACCACTGCGAAGAGAAAGAAGACAGCCGATAGCCTTTCCGTCAGGATTTTCCTTTTTAAACTGCTCAGCCTTTTCCAATTCCTTCTCGTATTTTGCAACCTGTCTTTCTGCTTCTTCCTTCTGGTTAAGAAGTCGGTCACCTGCAGTAAGCTTTTCTATTTTCTGAAGCACACCTTCGTAATTCTTCTTTGCATTGTCAAGCAAGCCCTGTGTATGCTCATAATAAATATCAGGGTCAAGATAAGCCACATAAATTGTCATTAAATCCTTCATGTGCTTGTACATTCTCTGATAGTATTCAAGGCTTCTATAGAAAAAATTACGACGCTTTGATGTTGTTTCAAATATTTCAGCCATAACCTTAAGGTCGTCAATTGTGCCTTCCTTAACCATAAGACCTTTTTTAATGCAGGAATTGATATTTTTTCTTGTCTGCTTTGAGAATTTTGCCTTTTTAGTTTCGTAATCCTCATCAAGGTCAAGACGACAGCACCATCTTACCTGTAACGCGTCAAGATAAATGTTAAATCCGTAATGCCTGTATCCAAGGTCAAGAAGATTGTTGACAGCCTCATCATTTGGTTTATCATCCTCTAATAAATCACCGTCATTTGTACGGATTCTATAAAGCACATTAGGGTCGATTGTAAGAATAAAACCACCCTGCTTTTTAATGTATTTCTTTAAATCTTTAGTGAAAAAACCAAGCAATTCCTTGTTGCTGTAATCAACAATAAGTCCTCGAGGAGCATAAAAAAGCTTCTGATTTAAAATGGTCCTATCCTCTAAAATCATTGTCCCTGCAACGATTTTTTCATTTTCTTTAACACCCACAAAATGAATGTTGCTTCCGCTTTCCTTTTTCATTTCAGCCATCTCAACTGTCTGCATAAAGGAAGTCTGAGGATTACCCTTTAAAAATGCTCTGTATTCGTCTGCTGTCAAAACGCAGAATTTCATCAAATCACCTTAATTCAATATGCTAAAAAATGAATTTATCTCTTTTATTATCAACTAAAAATTTTATCATATTACCAATATTTTGTCAACGAAAGTAAAGGCAATGCAAACAAATAATAATTTATCTGTGGAGCTTCTCCTTGAGGAGAAGCTGTCTGCGAAGCAGACTGATGAGGTGTAGATTGCGTAGCAATCGTTAATTATCAATGAAAACAACTTTTCCACCTCATCCGTCATCTACGGTGACACCTTTCCCTCAAGGGGGAGGCAATATCTCCATAAACTCCAATTCGCTTAAAAAACAAAAAAGACTTGCTATTGCAAGTCTTTTTTTGGTGGGCAGGGGTGGATTCGAACCACCGAAGTCGTCGACGGCAGATTTACAGTCTGCTCCCTTTGGCCACTCGGGAACCTACCCATATTGAATTACAAAAAAATGGAGCTGGTGGACGGACTCGAACCCCCGACCTGCTGATTACAAATCAGCTGCTCTACCAACTGAGCTACACCAGCGTCTCAACGCTCGATAATAATAACACATAAAAATAGAATAGTCAAGTGTTTTTTTGAATTTTTTTGAAATTTTTTTAAATTTTTTCTTTTCATTGAAACAAAGGCGTTATTATGATAAAATAGTCGAAAAAAGATAACTAAAAATCGTATTTAGGAGATATATGTATGAAGGTTTCTACAGAAATAGGCTCAATCTCAAAGCTCGTCGGTGAGGAAAAGGCAGTTGAGTTTGTGGCAAAATCAGGTTTTGATGCATGGGATTTTTCCATGTTTGAAATGTGCGAGAAAAATAAGAAGGGGCTTTTAGTACCTAAAAATCACCCTACTGCACAGGACGATTATCTTGCCTTCGCAAGAAAGCTTAAGCAAATCGGTCTTGATAACGGAATTATATGTAATCAGGGACACGCTCCATTTCCATCTTCACCAAAGAGTAGCTATTATCTTAAACGAGCTATCGAATGTGTTGCAGAAGCTGGCGGAGAAATCTGTATAATTCACCCAATGAACAACGGTACACCTGAGGAAAATGCTGAAATGTATTTTGAACTTTTACCGTTTGCAAAGGAGCATAATGTTAAAATCGCAACAGAAAATATGTGGAATTGGAAACTACTTCATAAGCATTCCTGTTTCGCAGCCTGTGCAACTCCTGAAAGCTTTAACGCTCATCTCGATGCAGTAAATGACGATTATTTCGTTGCTTGTCTTGATATCGGCCATGCTGAAATGAAGGGTAGTGACACATCTGCAGCAGAAATGATTTTAGGACTCGGTAACAGACTTAAAGCATTGCATATTCACGATAATGATAAGCTTCACGATTTACATCAGATTCCATTTTCAATGAATATTGATTTTACATCCGTTATGAATGCATTAAAGAAAATTAATTATAACGGTTATCTTACATTGGAAGCAAGTAGTTACATTGAAAAATTCCCAACAGAAAAAGTGCCTGAGGGAGTAAAGAACCTTTATAACGCTGTTGAAAAATTACGAATTATGTTTGAGGAATAATTGTACATAATATGTAATGGAAGTGATTTAAAATGGTAATTGATTTTCATACTCACGCTTTTCCTGATAAAATTGCTCAACGAGCAATTGCCTCGCTGATTGAGGGTTGTAATGGTGAATATATGCCGTGTAGTGATGGCACTGTGTCAGGACTTGTTGAAAATATGGATAAATTCGGCGTTGATATTTCAGTTGTTCAACCTGTTATCACAAAACTGAGTCAGACACAGACTCTGAATTTATGGGCAAAGGAAATCACCGGTGAAAGACTTATTTCATTTGGTGGAATTCATCCTGCAACTGACGATTACAAAAGGGATATTGACTTCGTATGTGAGTTAGGACTTCCGGGAATTAAGCTTCATCCTGAATATCAGCAATTTGAGGTTGATGCTTCCCATATGCTTAAAATTTATGATTATGCCTTAAGCAAGGGCCTTATTATTCTTTTTCACGCAGGTTATGACCCTGCATATCCACCTCCAATTCACAGCAGTCCTGAGCAGTTTGCAAAGGTTTCAAGAGAAATGCAGGGTGGTGTTATTGTAGCAGCACATCTCGGAGGTCAACGACAATGGGATGATGTTGAAAAGCATCTTGTGGGTACTGATGTTTATCTTGATACATCAATGGGTATGAATTATTATCCACACGAGCAATTTCTGAGAATTGTGAAAGGTCACGGTGCTGATAAAATCCTTTTTGGCTCAGATGCTCCGTGGAGCAGGGCAGGAGAGGAAATGGAAGTGCTTAATTCACTTTCACTTACACAAGAAGAAAAAGATTTAATCTTCTACAAAAACGCAGAAAGAATATTGAATATTAAATAATTGTGTGTTCATTCAGATAGTTAAGAGTGAATACAGATATATCTCAAATCAGAGGATAAATTATGTACAATGTAACTCTTTTAGATAATTATGAAATAAATGCATTTCAAAAGGAAATGAAATATCTGAAATCTCTTCAGGCTGACCGTCTTATGCGAGGCTTCGGTGACATTTCAGGAGTCAAAATTAATGCAGAAAAATATGGTGGATGGGAAACCTCTGCAATTCAGGGGCATACTCTCGGCCATTACCTTACAGCGGTTTCACAAGCCTATGCATCTTCAGGCGATGAGGAATTTAAGAAAATTGCTGATTATATGATTTCAGTATTAGGAAACTGTCAGCAGGAAAACGGATACCTTCATGCAATTCCTGAAAATCATTATGATATGCTTGAAATAGGAGAGACAAAGGGCACTTGGGTGCCTTGGTATTCAATGCATAAAATTCTTGCAGGACTTATTGATGCCTACACATTTACAAAAAATGATGAAGCATTGAAAATTGCCTCAAAATTGGGCGATTGGGTATATGGTCATACAAGCAAATGGACAGAGGAAACACAAAAAACAGTTCTCAATATTGAATATGGCGGAATGAATGACTGTCTATATAATCTTTATAAATACACAAAAAATGAAAATCATTTGTCAGCGGCACACAGCTTTGATGAATTGACACTTTTTGACCCACTTTATAAGGGTGAGGATATTCTCAATGGTAAGCACGCAAACACAACAATCCCTAAAATCGTAGGCTGTCTTAACAGATACACAATTACAAATGAGGAATATTATCTTCAGGTTGCTGTGAATTTCTGGGATATTGTAATTGCAAGTCATACATACATTACAGGTGGCAATAGTGAATGGGAGCATTTCGGTGAGCCTAAAATTCTTGATGCAGAGCGTACAAGCTGTAATTGTGAGACCTGCAATACATATAATATGTTAAAGCTTACACGTGAGCTTTTCAGAATCACAGGAGATAAGAAATATTCTGATTACTACGAAAATACATTTATAAATGCGATTCTCTCATCACAGAATCCTGAAACAGGAATGACAACATATTTTCAACCTATGGCAACGGGATTTTTCAAGGTTTATAGTAGCCCTACTGACCATTTCTGGTGTTGCACAGGCTCAGGAATGGAGAATTTTTCAAAATTAGGTGACAGTATTTATTTCTCTTGTGCTGACAGTATTTTTGTGAACCGTTTTACATCATCAAAGTTTTTCTGGATGGAAAAAGGACTTACAATTACACAAAACGCAGAATTACCAACAGTAACATTCACAATAAATGGCTCTGCAGATGCTAAAATTGTTCTTAAGGTCCCTGATTGGTGTAAGGACATTCCGACAGTTAAAATTAATGGTGAAATTAAGGCTATAGCAGTAAAAGATGGGTTTATCACTATTGAAAGAAGATGGAATGACGGTGACACAATTGAATATGAAATGAATATGAGTGTTGTGGCACATCCGTTACCTGATAATAAAAATACAGTTGCATTTAAATATGGCCCATGGGTGCTGAGTGCAAATATGGGTGCAAGGGATATGAAAACAGGCGTAACAGGAGTTAATGTTACAGTGCCTGTCTGGGATGACACGTTAAGTGATGTCCTCGTTGTTGAAAATGGAAGTGTTGATAATTGGTTTCAGAATCTTGAAAACAATCTTGTAAGAATAGGGGATACCCTCAATTTCCAAATCAACGGCGTAAATCAGAAACTTATTTTTTCACCTCATTATAAGCAACATACAAGCCGATACGGAATTTATTTTACACTTACTGAAAAAGCATAAAAATATTAATGACCTTGAAGATTTTAGTCCTCAAGGTCATTTTAAATATTAGCTACTATTCTGAATTATTTTTCTATAATTTCCACATTACCCATTTCACTGTTTACATATTCACCATTCTGATAATAAGTTTCAGAATTTATATTTACAATAGCATCATTAGGTATGGATAAAACTGTTTTTACATTCTGTGGAATGGTAAGGTTGATAGTATAGCTTGTGCCTGTTTTTTCATAATTCAAGGTGATTAAGCCCTTTACACTCGGTACAGTGCAAGTCATATTGTCCGATATAGCATACTGTGGGTCTATTTTAACAGAGTCATAACCCGCTGAAAGAGGTGTTATACCTGCAAAATGCTTACTCATTATAACAAGTGGTCCACCACTCCAAGCATGATTTTTAGTACCACGCCAAGCGTCCCAGAATTCCCAAAGAGTTGAATAATCCTTACCAACCATTTCGTAATATCGGTCTTTTATTCTGTCTTCGGCAAGGTCATATTTACCCATTTCACAAAGTGCATCAAGAACATAATATTCCATATATGGGCTTGAATTCTGAGTGGTTGTAAGCACATTTTTTATTGCTTCATATTGCTCTTCATCTGCAAGTCCTGATAATACTGCAAGGGCATTTGCTCTGTCGTCAGGATTTTTCACATCCTCACTCTTAAAGCCTTCTTCTGTCCAAAGAGTCTCATAACCTTTTTTGATAGCGTTCTTTCTTTCAGTAATATATGAAATATCGTCATCAATTTCTAACACATCTGCCATTTTCTCAACACTTGAAAGTGCATAATAAACCCAAGCGTTTTCAATGGCTGTCATATCTGCCTTGTTACCCCAGTCAGGCCAATCCCAAGACCCTTCACGATGTACAACAAGATTATTGTCACCAATTTCCCAAAGTCTTAAATAGTCAATTGAAGGAGTGTAAACTTTTTCTAAAAATGTTTTATCACCAGTGTATTCATAGTAGGTGAGGAATCCAACAATTCCTGCAAGCTGTTGAACAGGAAGCTCAAAATAGTCACCGTTTATAGGTACAACGGTCTGCAACACTTTTGTATCATCAATATGAGAAAGCATTGCCTCAACACCCTTTTGATACAATAAGTATGAGTTACTGTCCATAGAATACATTGTCATAATCATTTCACTTGTGACATCGCCCCACCATTGTGCTCTTTCTCTGTCAGGACAATCCATATAATTGTCACGCATTGTAACGTAAAGGGTGCGTAAGGACTTCTGCCACAATGTATTCATAGACTCGTCATCACATTTAAAGTCACCACAGAAATTACTGTCATATCCTGTTTCACGATATTTCAATGAAACAACAGTAACACCCCTTGGAATATGGTATGTGATGTGCTCACCATTAACCCAACCTAAAGCCTCAAATTCCTGCTCACCGTCTTTTGTTATGTATGTGGTAGAAACAGCACCGATTGGTGTGTTTTCAGTTGTAATGCGGATTTTTTTACCTGCAGGTGCAACGATTTTAAGATATGGAGTAACCTGCGCATTATAAGGAATATCTACTGTGATTTTTTCACCGAATAATCCGTTTACATTGTAATTTTCATAATCATTTGAATTTTCATAATCCTTAAGACCGAAGTCCTTTAAAAGTGGAATACCTCGTGGATAAAGTTTTCCGTAATTTGAATATTCAGTAGCGTTTTCCCAAGAAGATGTGTCAAAATTCGCATCTGTCCAATCACCAATATCTTCTCTTGCATCAAAGTAAATGCTGTATTCCGGGAGTCTGTAATTAGGTTGATAAAGAGGGGAGTCAATGTAAGACTCGTTTTTCTTTACCTTCCAGCTGTTGTCAGAAATTATGGTGATTTCATCATTGATTGCCTCAAAAATAAATCCACCCTGACCACTACTGCTGTAAGAATAGCTTGTTTCATTGTCCCAATACCACACAAGAGCAGAGATTGAGTTTTCACCTGCTTTAAGATATGGAGAAATGTCAACGCTATCATAATATCCACTACCTTTTTCAGGTCCTCGCTTCACATTTCCGTCAAAAACAACAGTTTCACTATTTATGTAAAGCCAATATTTTGAGTCAGCGGAAATATGAGCAATAAGCTTATCAGGAGCACTGTCAAGAGTAACCTTTTTATTAAAGCACATCCAGACATTTTTTTCTGCAGGATTCTCCTCATTCCAAATCCACTTTGCAGACCAATCAGCCTTTTCCTCTGTTGAAATTACGCTGTATTCAGGAATGCTGTCAGGAATTTCATAATTATTTTCAAACGGCTTCATTTCCAAATTTCCCAATAAAAGAAGTGGTGAAAAATGAGAGAAAACTATTCCCGCAATAACCAGAATAGCAGGGATAATCAGTAAAAGTAATTTTTTCATAATATTCCCCTCCATAAATTGTTTTAATTATATCACTCATAAAAATAAAAAGCAACAACGCAGGAACTGACCTACATTGTTGCTTTTTAAATAAAATTATTTTGTGTAAATAGTCCAGGCTGTATACTGTTCTTGCGACAGCAGTCAAAACAGAATTAATTGATTCTTACAACAAGGTCGCTTTCAGGATAGCAACAGCAAGGGTGTATGAAATTAAACTGTAAATCTGCAATACGGCGCTTGTCTTCACCCTCAGGAATATACACCTTACCGCTGACAAGCTTGCTTCTGCAAAATCCACATTCACCTGTATGACATCTTGCAGGGACAACAATACCTGCTCTTTCAAAGGCACAAAGCACAGTTTCATTGCTATTTGCCTTAATTACAGATTCATTTCCACGGTTAATAACTGTGATGTTGAATTCCTTTGTTTCATCTTCCATCTTCTTACCGGAAGAGAAAACCTCAAAACGGATATATTTTCCTTCGATTTCGAGTTTTGGAAGCTCTGATTCAAGGAATTTATACATACCACCTGGTCCACAAACAAAGATGCTGTAATTTCCACGAGGAGCATATTTTTTTATTATATCTGCACCAACAAAGCCTTTTTCATAGCCTTCCTCATCACTATTACTCAACACATAAACAACATTGATTTTCTCGTTTTTCTCAGCGAGTCCGTCAAGCTCTGCTTTAAAAAGGATTTCGTCAGATGTTCTGCAACCATAAAGGAGAGTAAGGGTACAATCCTCATAACCCTGGTCTATTGCTCTCGCAAGAGAAAGGAATGGTGTAATACCACTACCACCCGCAATAGCCACAATGTTTTCAGCATCTCTTAATGGACAATAAGTCATATTTCCCTCAGGTGCATAGGCAGTAACCTCATCACCAACATTCCAATTGTCGAGAATATAATCGGAAACAAATCCGTCAGCAATACGCTTAACGGTAATCTGATATTCACCGTTTAACGCACTTGCAGGGGAGGAGGCAATAGAATATGAACGTGTAACAACAGAATTGCCGATTTCAAGCTTAAAGGTAAGGTATTGACCTGCTTTGAAATAAGCAAGGTCGTTTTCGCTCTTGAAATAATAGCTTTTTGCAATGTCCTTATGTTCCTCAATTCTGCTTATTATAAGCTTCTGCTCTTTTGGATGAAGGCATTTTGCAACCTTGTTTACACCGAAGTCATCAGTACGAGTAGGTAAAACTGCCGGAGCATTGTCAATAAACTGTTTTCGCTCTGTTAAAAATTTTATAGTATTAACGCTATCCTTGAGAGTGCCATTTACAGAAAACTTCTTGCTCATTTATTTTACCTCCTTTTCCATAGCGAGTATTGCAGCCTTTGCTGCCATATCACCGGTTGTATAGCTTGGAGAATATCCCATATGTCTTGTGGAATATCCACCAGCAAAGTAAAGCCCAGGTATGCCCTTGTCTATTAAATCAAAAACAATTCTTTTTACAATACCGTCTTCCTTACTTGCCTCGTAACCGTAAATAGTTCCTGCAGGAGCATCGGTATAACGAGCATAGGTCATTGGTGTTGCAATTTCGATTTCTTCAATATAATCCTTAATTTTAACGCCTGTTGCTTTTTCAAAATTGTCAATCATTTTTTTAGCAAAGGCTTGCTTTGTTTTATAGTAATCCTTAACAGAAACCTTGCTCCATTCATCACCTGCAAAAATAGAGGTCATATAAAGGATACATGTACCTTCAGGTGAGCAATCGTCAAATGCTCTGTTAAGACAAACTGTTGCCTGAACATCATTTGTTTCAATGCGCTTGCTTAATTCATAACATTTTCTGTTATCGTTAGTAGGATAGATGAAATAAGTGTGATTATTAAGCCCTAATTCATCTGCAGAACGGTTAAGCCCTAAAAATACTGCAAATCCCTTTGCACCCAAGGTTTTAGCATTTACTTCCTTTTTGAATTTTTCAGGAACAGCATTTTCATCAATAAGCTTTGTAAATGCATTGTATGGTGAAGCATTACAGATAACAACCTTAGCATTTATCTGAGTATCGTCATCAAGCACAACACCTGTTGCAACACCGTTTTCAATGTTGATTTTCTTAACGCTTGTGTTAAACCACGCATCACCACCATTTTCAGTGAATGCTTCAAGTAAAGCTGTGCTTATCTGGTGACTTCTGCCTCTTGGAATAACAGCACCGTCAATAATATATGAGTGAAGCATTGTGAAATAGTGAATAACATTAAGCTCGTCAGTAGGCTGACCAAGATAACACCAATATCCGTTAAGTATATCTCTTGTTTTATCACTTACTCCAAATGCCTTCAATACCTCGTCAACAGAATAGTTTGCAACCTTAAGGAAATCTGTGTGCTCAGAAAAGATTTCCTTAATCATTGATGGCTTGAAATCGTTGATATTGCTTACGAAATCAAGAGTTTTCTCAATGCTTTCAATAAGGTCAAAAATTCTTGTAACTACAGCCTTTGACCCTGGGTCATATTCCTCAAGCTTGTTTATAAAGGCTTCCTTACCCAATGGCATAAGGTAGTCACACTTTTCATTTTCATCCAATGTGAGCAATCTGTATGCCTCATCAAGTGCAACCCATTCAATTTTATCTGCTGCTCCAACCTCTTGGAAAATCTTCAATAATGGTGATTTTCCTGTGATTGAGCCAATACCACAAAGCTCGTGAAGTGAGGCCTCAAATTCAAATCTGCCTCTTACAAAGCTTGTAGCAAAACCACCTGGTAAATTATGTCGCTCAATAAGAAGCGTCTTTTTACCTTCTTTAGCAAGACGTGCCGCTGCTACAAGTCCACCGTTACCTGCACCGATAACAACTGCATCATAGTTTTTTACCATATTACCACTTCTTTCATAATAATACTTGAATAATTAAATTATACTATTCTGAATCCTTTTTATCCTTCTGTAAATAACTGCACCAATGTACCGATACCTGCCATAATCATATCAGTCTGAATTAAAGATGCAGTTCTCTGAACGCTTAATCCACTAACACTGTAACAATCATAATCGGAGCAATGTTAGCAACAAACATGGCTAACACGTGCTGAAGTCCGAAAGGTATAGATTTTAATAAAGGAACTCTTCCGTCGAGAGTATAAATATTATCTATAGAAGCTTTGGATTGATTACTTTTCATAGTTTCCTTCTGAAATGCAATGTTTGTAAATATGGAAAGCATTATATCACACTTCATAGAAAAATGAAATATATTATCGATAAAAATAAGCCTATTTATTGTGTTCTTCATGGTGCTTGATAATTGATTTTTATTGTGATATACTGATTATAATATAAGAAAAAGAAGATGATACAATGTACGATTACAAAAAAGCTCAGAAAGAAACACTCAAGACACTGAAACAAATTGACGACAATGTGTGGGTTATGGACTATAAATGCCCATATGGTCTTGATGCAATATTAGAGCAGGGGACTAAAGGGATTATGGATGCAGTTAAATTCTTGCAGAAGGAAGTTAAGTTTCCACATCTTGTTCCGAATCCTGAAAACACAGGCTTTGCTTGTTCTACATACAATGCAAAAACACCTGATGGAGATTACTTTTTAGCAAGAAATTTTGATTACAAGGCTGCACCTTGTCTTGTGTGCTGGACTTCTCCTGAAAACGGATACAAGAGTATGTCTGTAGTTAATACTACTTTCTTTATCCACGGTACAAAATATTTTCCTATGTCAAAGGCTAAAAGCCATCTTCGTTCATTGGCTGCGCCATACACATCAATGGACGGAATAAACGAAAAAGGTTTTTCAATTGGTGTGCTTGAGATTAAATCAAAGGCAACAAAGCAGAATACAGGCAAAAAGCCATTTATCACAACTGTTGCAATTCGTGCTGTGCTTGATAAGTGTGCTACTGTTAAGGAAGCACTTGAGCTCTTTGCGTCTTATGATATGCAGGATTTGTTGGGCATCAACTATCACTATCAGCTTGCAGATGCTGAAGGTAACAGTGCAATCATTGAATATGTTGATAACAAGATGGTTGTAATCAGTCAGGAAGAAGGCAAAGAGAATCTTATGCTTACTAATTATTTCCTGACACCCGGTGGAGATAATCACGATGGTCGTGGCTATGACCGTTATGAAAAGATTGAAACAACTCTCAAAGCAAACGACGGTACGCTTACTGAGGATGAGGCAATGAAGCTTCTTTCAGAGGTTACGCTTCATTATCGTCACAAGACATTCAAGCATATGGTTATCACTCTTTGGAGTTCAGTTTATAACTGTAACGAAAAATCAATGCTTATGTGTGCAGGAATGGATTACAATACTAAATATAAATTCTATGTTGATAAACCTTGTGAGGTAATCAAAGTTAAATAAAAAATAAACCAGAGAAGAAATCACTTCTCTGGTTTTTATTTGTAATGGATTACGCCTCTTTAATAATGTATTTATAAAAATCAACAGCAGGTGGAAGTGTACTGATATCAACATTTTCATCAATTCCGTGGATGCTGTCGAGCTGTTGGTCGTCAATTAAAAAAGGAACAAATCGAAGACAATTATCACAGACAATGTGGAAATATCTGCTATCGGTTGCAGCGTTCATAACATAAGGAACAGGTCTGTAGTCAGGGAAAACGGAATTCACTGCTTTTTCAATAAATTTAAAAGCATCTCCTTTGAAATCTGCCAAACCTGATTCAATTCCATCGTCAGTAATCACAGTTTCAATATCATATTTCTTTGCAAGCTCAGTTATTGCAGCGATACTTGCCTTTTTGCCCTGATGATGTGATGCACGCATATTACCAACAACCCATGCCTCTTGTGGAATGACATTTGTGCCGTCACTACCCTTGCTCATTGTAAATGCAAGAGTTGTACGAAGAAGTGCTGCACCTGATGGTGAAATCATTGGCATAGCTTTTTTTAGTACAGGCTCAAATGCGTTGACATTACCGCAAGCTATTTTCATAATACCACTCATTGTTGGAGCAAATCGTGAAAGTGTCTCTTTAACTGTGTCTGACATTTCAACTTCAAAGCATTCTGATTTTTCAGCTTCAATCATAAATTTTGAAAGACGAACAAGTGGAGTGTTCTTGCCGGGAGCAGATGCGTGACCGCCGTTTGATTTTGCGATAAATTTAAGGTCGATACAAGACTTTTCACCTACACCAATCATAGCAAAAACGCCTTCTGCACCACCGATTGGGTCATATTTAATCATACCACCCTCGTCAAGCACGAAATATAATTCTATATTTCGTTCCTTTAATGCACGTGAAATAGCGTTACAGCCTGCGCCGTCGGTTTCTTCGTTGCATGAGCTTACAAAATATGTATCTCTTCTTGGTGTGAAGCCGCTGATGATAAGCTCCTCAGCAGCTTGAAGCATCATTGCAAGACCACCCTTTGTGTCAAGCGTGCCACGTCCCCATACTCTGCCGTTAGCAATCTCACCTGAAAAAGCAGGATGTGTCCATTCGCCACTTACTTCAACAACGTCGTGATGATTCATAAGCATAATAGGTTTTAATGATGGGTCTGTACCTTTCCATTTAAGCAAAAGGCTACCGTTAAATTCTTCCCATTCAACAGCTTTGAAGAAATTCGGAAATGTCTCACGAAGCACATTATGAAAATTTAAAAATTTTGTAATATCACTGTTTTCTCTTGAAGAAATAGTTTCAATTTTAATCAGTTTTGAAAGAATTTCAGCATATTGCATTGAACGATTTTCACTCATATTTCACATCTCCTGATAAATATAAAAAATTATATCATATTATCTTATTTAAATAAAGTGTTTTACGGAAAGAGATTTGATTTTAAGCTTGGCAATGATAAGCGATTCTGTGCAAACAACAGCCTTTTCAATGTGTACTTCAAATACACTTTTACAACTGTTTTATTGCTGCTTCTGGATAAAAAACCGAAACCCCTATGCTTCAAGGAATTTCGGTTATATTACCTGTGTTATACGATTGCTTTTATAGATTATTTACTTTTTGTTTGAAATAAGCTTTGCCTTTTCTAAAATCATTACAACGATTGGGATAAGGATGATTTGTACGATGATTCCCGGAATTGCGTTAACAACTGCACTTGTCCAGAATGCTGCAAGACCAAATTTTGAAAGGTCAAATCCCATAATGCAGAACATTGTAATGCCCCACACAATACGACCAATAATCATAGCGCCTATAAGTGAAGCATAAATATTGATTTTCTTTTTTGGTAATGCTTTGTATATGAGTCCCGCCATGAGTCCGTAAACTGCAAGCTCAAAAGCCATAGCAGTTGCAGTCGGAAAAAGTGGTGGCATACCAAGAGTGAGTGAACGAAGAATCGGAGCAATAGCACCGACAACAAGTCCGTAAGGAGCACCACACACAAATCCACAAAGAAGAACAGGGATGTGCATTGGACAAAGCATTGAGCCAATTTCAGGGATTTGCCCTGTAAGGAATGGCATTACGTAAGCTAAAGCTAAAAACATACCTGATAATGATGTGTTTAATACGAGTTTTTTTGTTTTCATAAAAGTTCCTTTCTATGCAAAAAAGGTGCAGTTATCTCTTCTGAGAAAACAACACCTTCATAGTATCGTAATAAATTGTGTAAAGAAAAATTAAAAAAGAACTTCTGTTCCACATTATTCTTCAGAATAACTGTGATAATTGTATCACAGTTATTGTTGAATTTCAAGTATCAAAGACACTTTTGGTCGATTACATCTTGTAGCTTTTTAAGAGTATCTTCAATAAGTGCAGTAGTAGTAAGGTTTTGCACACCTGCCACAAGGTTTTCACATTTGTTAATTGGAATAAGTATTTTTGTGGCATCACTCTGACCGATAGCAACAGCCATTTTAGGAGTTATTTCACCAAGCAAAGCATCAGCAATAACAATGCCTATAGGTCCGATAATCACATCAGCCTTGCGACTTGCTACTATAACGGGATTTTCACCGGTTGCACCCTGATTTGCTCCGGCTTTCATCATTGATGCAGTTGCTGTTGCATTTGTACCAACTGCCATAATATACATATCATCATATTTATTACGAATGGCTTTGATAAGCTGACTGCCTAACTGACCACCCTGACCATCTATTACAAGAGTTTTCATTTTTATTCACCTTTATGAAAAATTATACTAATAATTATACCACCCATAAATATAAAAAGCAATCGTATAAGTGACAGACTAAAAATTCAATCCCTACACGGTTGTTTTTTGAAATAATCAAACTTTTGCGAAAATTAACACAAGACCCTGCGCCGCTGCCAGAACCTGTTTTTGCACAGAGATTTTGTGTGCCCCACCCCCAAGGGGTGAA
Source organism: Clostridiaceae bacterium (assembly GCA_904501895.1). Lineage (GTDB taxonomy): Bacteria > Bacillota > Clostridia > Oscillospirales > Acutalibacteraceae > Fimenecus. The sequence goes on along the minus strand of CAJGCX010000016.1, from coordinate 586 downwards.
ATTTTCACCCATATCGCAAAATGGGTAAAAAATATTTCCACCGTGTACATTTTTTTCGCTCGTTTTCACGATTTTCGAAAAACATTTCCAACGGTGTACTTTTTTATGTTAAATGCGTGTTAAACGCATCTTATTTTCAGTTTTAATAGGAATAGGCTTTTAAGTTTTATTACAGATAAATCATCTGTGAGTTGTGTGAAAGCCTTGCTGACAAGGTTTCAATCACGTGTCGGTCTGCCTTCATTTCATTCCATAAAGGCAAATCCCTGTTTGAAATTAAAATTAAACTACGCTCGTTACTGAGTTTCATTATTGCTTTGTAGAAGAGCAACAACTCTTCTTCAGTTGGTGTTGTGTAAAACAACTCATCAATCACCACAAGGTCGCTTTCAACTAAATAACGCCAAGGGTGTGATTTTTTGCTTGAGCATTTAATCAATTCTTCAAAGGTAACATAAACAACCATTGCACCTTTCTCGATAGCCTCAAGCGAAATGTCAACTGCAAGACTTGTCTTGCCTCTGCAACATTTACCGATAATTATAATATTCTGATGCTCGGTTTTGAAATCGAAATTCTTAATCCT
>CAJGCX010000015.1 GCA_904501895.1 Clostridiaceae bacterium | reverse complement strand
TGAATGTGTAAAAATCCTTCGTGATAATAACGCTGATTTTGCAGTTGCACTCGGTGGTGGTTCACCAATGGACTGCTGTAAGGCTGCTTGTGCTATTGCAAAGGGTGACGACATTATCGAAAGCTATCACACAGGTGGAAAGCCAATTAATAAGGATGAGGTTATTCCAATGCTTGCAGTTGCCACAACAAGTGGTACAGGTAGTGAAATTACAAATATTTCCGTTCTTACAGATTTATCAAAAAATGTTAAATCAACAATGAATGACCCACTTATGTATCCAAAAGCAGCAATCGTTGACCCAAGACTTACACTCAGCGTTCCACCAAAGGTAACTGCTTCAACAGGTCTTGATGTTCTCAGCCACGCTCTTGAAAGCGTGTGGAGTGTTCTTCATCAGCCAATTTGCGAAAGCTGTTCAGTTCACGCAACAAAGCTTGTTTTTGAATGGCTTTATAAGGCGTTCTGTGAGCCTGAAAATTTAGAAGCAAGGGAGAAAATGGCAGAGGCTTCAATCGTTGCCGGTGTTGCATTTTCAAACCCAAGAACAGCGGGAAGTCACGCTTGTTCATTTCCTCTTACAAACCTTTACGGTGTGCCACATGGTGAGGCTTGTGCTATGACACTTGATTTCTTCACAAGATATAATGCAGAGGCTGAAAATGGCAGACTCAGTAAGTTTGCACAGAATTGTGGCTTCAAGGATGCCTACGAAATGGCAGACGCTATTACTGACCTTAAAAAGAAAATGGGAATGGCTTGTACTCTTACTGAAATCGGTGTTAAAACTGACGAGGAAATCGAAACTCTTACAAAAATGAGTATGACACCACTTATGGAAAGAAATATGATTCCGTTGTCCTATGATGACATAAAAAATATGTACATTTCAATCAGGTGAGTCTGTTATGATTATTTTAGTTTTACTTTTTATTCTAATTGCGATTTTGACAATAAATACTATAAAAGCGTCAAAAAATACAAGGAAATTGCAGGAGTTCAAGCCTTTTTATAACGAAAAAGAAATTGAATATTATGTAAATCGACTTGCAAAAATGATTCAGTGCAAAACTATTTCAAATAAGGATAGCTTTGACGATACTGAATTTGCAAAGCTTCGTGATGTGATGTCAGATTTGTTCCCAACAATACATAGCGTCGCAGAAAAAATGACCTTTTCCGATGATTGCTGGATATACAAAATCAAGGGCAAGGACGAAAACAGAAATATTATGCTTATGTCACACCACGACGTTGTTGATGTAACAGGTGAGTGGGAGCACGACGGATTTTCAGGGGAAATTGCAGATGGTAAAATCTGGGGTAGAGGTACAGTCGATACAAAAACACCTCTTTTTGCTGAATTTTCTGCACTTGAAGAATTACTTAATGAGGGATTTGTACCACCTTGCAATGTTTGGATAGGCTCATCACATAACGAGGAAATCGGTGGTGACGGAATCCCAACAGCATTAAAGTATTTTCAGGAAAATAATATTACCTTTGAGGTTATCCTTGACGAGGGTGGAGCGTTAATCGAACCTCCACTTGGTGGAATGAAGGCTGATAAGTGTGGTATGGTTGCTGTTCACGAAAAGGGGAGAATCAGCCTTATCTGTACTGCAAATGCAAATAGTAATCCTGCAAGTCTTACATCGGCTGATAAGTTTACACCAATTGAAAGAATGTCAGCATTTGTAAACGAAATTACAACAAATGATATTTTTATCCGTAGAATAAACCCTCAGGTTGAAGCAATGTTCAAGCATTTAGGACCTTATTGTGGCTTCCCTATGAATATGCTTTTTGCAAATCTCTGGCTTTTCGGTGGAATTATCAAGAAAGTAATGCCAAAAATCAATGCACAGGCAGGTGGACTTATCGGTACAACTTGTTCATTTAATAATATTGAAGGTAGCTCAGCATCTAAAAAATGTACTGCAAAAGCCTTTGTTCGTCCTGTCAGTGAAAAAGATTTTGAAAAAGATTTGAAAAAATTTAAACAAATTGCAGAAAAGTATGATATAATAGTTGAAATGACAGAGGATAGCGAGTATCATGGTCCTGCAGATATGAGTAAGCCTCAGTTTGCATACACAATGAATTGCATCGGTGAGATTTTTCCACAGTATCCTGCATCACCATTTATTCTTCCTGCAGGTACAGATGCAAGAACACTTACTGATGTGTGCCCTTGTGTGCTTCGTTTTGCACCAATTAAGCTTTCTGCGCAACAGTTAGGCTCTGTTCATTCTGAAAATGAAAATATTGACGTCGACTCAGTTGCAAACTGTGTTGCGTTTTATAAGCATTATATTAAAAACTATAAATAAGGAGAAAAATAATATGGGACAGTGTTGGATTGACAACAAAACAGTAATTATCACAGGTGCTTCAGCAGGTATTGGTAAGGGTGTTACAGAAAAGCTTATCAAAAAGCATAACTGTAAGGTTATCGGTATTGCAAGAAGTAAGGAAAAGACAGAAAAATTCGTTGAAGAATTAGGTGAGTATGCAAAGAATTTCTCATACAAGCTTTTTGACGTTTCTTCAAAGGAAAATTGGTTTGAATTTGCAGAATATCTTAAGGAAAACGACATCCATCCTGATGTGCTTATTAACAATGCAGGTATCCTTCCAAAGTTTAATAAGACACAGAATTACTCAATCGAGGAAATTGAAAGCGTTATGAATATCAACTTCTATTCAGCAGTTTATTCAATCAACGCTTTGTTGCCAATGCTTCTTGAATCAAGCACACCTGCAGTTATCAACGTTGCTTCTTCAGCAGCTCTTATGTCGCTTGCAGGTACATCTACATATTCAGCAAGTAAAGGCGCCCTTAAGTCATTTACAGAGTCATTAAGAGAAGAATTAAGAGGCAAATGCTACGTTACAGTTATCTGCCCTGGCTTTACAAAGACAGATATTTTCCGTAATCAGGAAAACACAGGCAAGGGTGAAAAGATGATTAACGCTATCAGCACAGACTGTGACAGAATGGTTAATATGATTGTAAACGGTATCGAAAATAAGAAGGAGCTTATGGTATTCGGCTTCGATGCACAGTTTATGAAGATTTTCGGCAGAGTTACTCCTGTAACAGGTGGCAGACTCTTCAGTGCAGTAATGAAGGCTTCAAAGCTTCCGTTATTCGACGACGTATTCAAAAACTAAAATCAAACAACAAATAATGTAGGGGCGATTCACGAATCGCCCGTATTTGTTTATAGTAAAGAGGCTTTATTATGAAAAAATTTATTTCAATTCTTCTTTCAACTGTAATGCTTTTCAGCTGTTGCGTTATTGCTTTTGCAACGGATGGTGTTGATTACACAATAGGTAATCCTTATGAGACAGTTGATTTCAAAAATTGGGATCAATATAAGGCTGACCTTCATTGCCATACAACTGCATCTGACGGTGATATTGATATGGACGTTATGATTGAGGAACATTATGCTCAAGGATATGATGCTTTAGCCTTAACTGACCATGGTATTGTAAATCGTGGCTGGACCAATGTTAATACAAGAAACTTCTTTAAAGTGGTTTCACTTGTAAAGCAAAGCAAAAAGCAGGTTGTAACTCCTCTTACAGAAGAAAGATATAACGAAATTATAAATGGCGTTGGTCGTGATGGCAGAGGTATGATTGAAGTGCCTCTTGGTAATGAGCAAAATCCAACATCCTTCAATAATGCTCACGTAAACAGCTGGTTTGCTGATTACGGTGACGGTATGCTGGGTGGCACAAGCAATTACGAAGAGGTTGCTAAAAATGTTGAATTAGCAGGTGGACTTACTGTAATCAATCATCCCGGTGAATACACAGGTGCCAAAGAGGAAGAATGTGAAGCAGATGCATACAACGAAGATGACATCTGGTATGAATATGTAATAAACAAATTTACAAATATTCTTACAAATTACGATTCTTGCATCGGTCTTGATATTAATTCCAAAAAGGACGGAAGAACAAAATACGACAGAAAGCTCTGGGATATTCTTCTTCAGAAGGTTGTGCCAACAGGCAGAAATGTTTTTGCAATTGCCACAACGGACGCTCATCAGCTTGACAAAGTAGGTTGTGCTTGGATAGACCTTTGTATGCCACAGAATAATGCTGAAAATATCCGTACTTGCCTTGAAAACGGTGCATTTTTCTCCGTGAGCAGATATATTAAAAATGCAGAGGAATTGGCACAATTCTCACTTGAAACAGGCATTGATTGGGGTACAGAATTTGAACAGGAATGTCGTGACGATTCAATTCCTGCACCAAAGGTAACAAATGTTAAGGTGGACGAAAAGGCCGACACAATTTCTCTTGATGTTGAAAATGCTCTCACAGTCCATTGGATTGCTGATGGTGAGGTAATCGCAGTAGGGGACACAATCGACCTTGACGATTATTCCGATGAAATCGGCTCTTATGTCCGTGCAGAAGCCTTCGGTGAAGGTGGCGTCCTTTATACTCAGGCATTTACACTTGATTACGAGGGTGCTCCTGAAGAGGAAAAGGCAATCTTCTTTGATTTCGGAAATATTCTCACTTACGTAAAATACGCCCTTATCGAAATCGGCACATCAATCCCGGGTGGAAAATTCGTTTATGAATTACTTACAAAACAGGTAACAGAATAATTGAAATTGTAAAAAATTAAGGAGTGGTTTAACACCACTCCTTTTTCTGTGAAAATATTTAATTATAACTGATAAAGTCCTGATTTTTTCATAGCCTTTGAAAGTGTTCTCTGTGCAAAGCGACTTGCCTTTTCTGCACCATTCTTTGCACACTCGTTAAGGTATGCTTTATCGTTAACAAGACGGTTGAACTCTGTCTTAAATGGACGAAGCTCTTCAACAACTGCTTCAGCAACTGCAGCCTTGAAATCACCATAGCCCTTACCGTCAAAATCTTTTTCAATCTGTTCATAAGAAAGACCTGTACAGCAGGAATAAATTCCCATAAGGTTGTTGATTCCGTCCTTACCGTCAGCGTAACGAACCTTTGCTTCAGAGTCAGTAACTGCGCTCTTGATTTTCTTAACAATCACGTTATCCTCATCAAGCATTGAAATATAACTCTTTGGATTTGGGTCAGATTTACTCATCTTTGCAAATGGGTCCTGAAGTGACATAACACGAGCACCAATCTTGCCGATAAATGGCTCAGGCATTGTGAATGTGTTACCGTAAACTGTATTGAATCTGTCAGCAATATCACGAGCAATTTCAAGATGCTGCTTCTGGTCAGCACCGATTGGCACATAGTCAGCCTGATAAAGAAGAATATCGGCAGCCATAAGAATAGGATATGTGAAAAGACCAACGTTAACATTTTCAGGGTGCTTTTCACTCTTGTCCTTGAACTGTGTCATTCGTGCAGCCTCACCAAACTGAGTACAGCAATTAAGAAGCCATGCAAGCTGAGCGTGCTGTGGAACGTGGCTCTGAATGAAAACAATGCTTTCCTCAGGGTCAAGACCAAGTGCTAAAAGAATAGCGTAAAGCTCCATTGTGTTTTTACGGAGTGTTGCAGGCTCAGGACGAACTGTAAGTGAATGCAAGTCAGCAACTGCATAAAGGCAATTATAGTCATCTTTCATATTTTTCCAGTTTTTAAGTGCTCCAAGATAGTTACCAAGAGTTGGTGTACCTGTTGGCTGAATAGCAGAGAGCACTATTTTTTTCTTTTCTACGGTGTTTTCCATTTGTATCACCTTTGCTTAAAATTTTGTATCCTATATATTAAACTATTTTTTTAATGGTTTGTCAATGGTAAAAAATATCGGCGGGAGTATGCTCCCGCCCTATGATGCATATTAATAATATCTGTAAAGTGCAACTACTTTACCAAGGATAATAACCTCGTTTGTGATAATCGGTTCGAAGGCATCATTTTCAGGCTGAAGTCTGAAATGTCCATTCTCCTTGTAAAATCTCTTGACAGTTGCCTCATCCTCAATCATGGCAACAACGATTTCGCCATTTGTTGCATAAGGTGTTTTTTCACAGATTACAATATCACCGTCAAGAATGCCTGCCCAGAGCATACTTTCTCCTCGTACCTTAAGTGCGAAAAGTGACTTATCACGAGAAACCCTGCCATTATATGCAATGTATCCCTCAATCTGCTCAACTGCAAGAATTGGCATACCTGCAGTAACAGTACCGAGCAAAGGAACGCTTGTTACATTTTCAGCCTGACCCAGCACTCGGATTGAACGCTTGAGCATAGGGTCACGCTCAATATACCCTGCTTCCTCAAGGGCATCAAGATTAGCCTGAACAGAAGATGTTGAACGAAGTCCAACAGCAGAGCCGATTTCACGAACTGATGGTGGAACACCACACTGTGAACGCTCACAAAGGAACTCATAAATTTTTTGCTGAGTATCGTTAATAGGGCGCATAAAAACTACTCCTTAATTGATTTTTATTAGAAAAACACATAACTTTTTATATATTCTAACACATATTTTTCAAAAAGTAAACATTTGTTCGTTATTTTCTTAAAAATATTTTTTATTAACAATTAATTATCTGTTTTTTTAAAGAATGTTCATTGTTTTTTAATATTTATCCGTTATTATATACCTGTACTCAATAAGAGTACAACATACCCCATCCTCAAACAACCCCTCAGGGCAGAAATGCCCGGAAGAACGGACAGAACCGCAACTGTCCGTTTTTCTTTTTGTGGAATAATAAATTAGATTTTGAATATTTTTTACATAGCTGTCAAGAATATTGACAGAGGTGTTTTGAATTGAAAAAAACAGTTAAACAGGAAAATGTTAAACGTGTGATTTATTCTCTTGTTGTTCTTGCACTTTGTGGTGCAACGCTTTTTACATTTTGGGAGCAGAGCAATAAAAATGACGATTTTATTCCTGAGTCAGACACGAAAACCACAGCAGAAGTTGAATTGCCAAAGGAAGTTGAGGTAAATACTCCCATCACAAACATTCCTGACGAAAGAGAAAAAACTACTATCACCACCACAACCGAACCACTTATCACAGTTGAGTTTGCATTCCCCTTAAAAGGGACTATCAGCAAGGAATTTTCAAGAGATGAGCTTGTGAAAAATGCTACCACAGGTGACTGGCGAATTCACAAGGGAATTGACATCAAGGGTATGTCAGGTGACAGAATCAACGCTATTGATAACGGCATTGTGACCGAGCTTGTGCACAATGCTCTTTGGGGTACTGTTGTGACAATTGACCACGGAAACGGATTTGTTGCAAAGTATTACGGTTTACGAAAGGATAGCACAGTAAAGCCCGGTGATTCAGTTAAGAAAAATGGCAAAATCGGACTTCTTCACGAAATTCCTATTGAAAAAGACGACGGAATACATCTTCATTTGGAAATCTATAAGGATGGTGTTACAGTTTCACCGTCAGACTACCTTGGAAAATCTGTTGATATATCATAAAAATTATGGTAAAATTTCCTTGGTGATTTTATGGAGCTTTATTTTTTCAGCAAAACCATACAAAATGAAATAGACAAGGACAAATTGCCTGAGGCTGTGCTTTCTCATTGTAAAAAAGAGGAAAGCTTTCTTGCTGCACAGGCACTTATCCGTATGGGTGCAGAAAATCTTCGCTATGGTGACAAAAATAAGCCCTTTGCGGATAACTGTTATGTGAGCATTTCTCACAGTGGGGATATGATTGCGGTTTGCAAGAGTGAAAAACCCGTTGGTGTTGATATTGAAAAAATCAATTACGAAAGAGATGTTAAAAAAATTGCAGAAAGATTTTATCACGGTCAGGAGCTTGAGGCTTTTCGTGAAAATCCAACTGCAGAAAAGTTTTTTAAAATATGGACTATGAAGGAAGCATACAGCAAAATCAGTGGAGAGGGTGTTGGCGAAGTCTTCGAAGGCTTTGATTCGTACAGCTTAGAGGGTTACACATTTGAAACTGAAAATATCAACGGATATATGCTGACAGTTTGTGAAAAAGAATAAAATTTAAGGGACACAATTTTGTGCCCCTTTTGTTTTGATTAATAGTTAAAATCTGTATAAAGAACTTCTGTTCTTGCTTTGCCCTTACCTTCTACTGTGATGAATGCTGCTGAAGCACCAAGATTTGCTTCAAGGTCATAACGAATTGAAAGACTTACCAGCTTACCACCATTAACCTCTGCCATAATTTCAACCTTTGTATATTTTGCCTGGAAGTTATTTAAAGTCGCACTTGAGATTGCTGCTTTAATTTCATTTTCAACATCAGTTTTTGTAACAATATTGTTTGTGATATGGCTGATTGGATAATCTCCACCTACAGTAGGATTGATTGAATCATTGAGAGTTAATGTGATATAGTTACCATCCTGTGCAACATTTTTGATATCACTTTCCTTAAGATTCATAGGAATAATAGCATATTTTCCTGCGTTCTTTTCAGTACCACTTCCATTACCAATTCCAAGGAATTTATCAACTGTACCCTGAATTGTATCAACTGAAAGACTACCTTTAGTAATTGTTAAATCTTCAACATAATAACAAGCCTTCTCCCACTTGTAAGAACCCTTTGCAATTTCTGCTGATTTAGTGTTGAAAAGATTTGCAATTTCTGCCTTATCAGGATTGATTGGAGCTTCAGGCTCTGCAGGAATATCTCTTATGCCTGCAACAATCTGTAAAATAATTCTCGCATCAACTGCTGTTATTTGGTTGTCGTCATTCAAGTCAGCACCTGCCGGATTTTTAAGGTCTGATTGTTTTCTAAGCTCTGCAACAACCTGTAAAATAAGTCTTGCATCAACTGCTGTGATATCTCCGTCAGCATTAACGTCACCCAATGTGGCTGCCGATGCAAACGGAATTGCCATAACAATAAGAATTACGGCTAACATAAGTGAAATGATTTTTTTCATTTTAACACCTGCTTTCATTTTTGTACGAAAATTATATCATAGTTCAATTGTATTATCAACAAATTTTCCGATTAAATTTTGTGAAACAAGACAAAATACCCACAGCATTCCTACTGTGGGTATTGTATTTATAATTTAAATTTACTTATATTGATTATTCCCACTCACTTAGTTTTGATATTTAACTTGTGAAAAGGCACGTAAAATAAGGGTTTCTGAGGGGCCAAAACTGAAGAATTCAAGATTTTTGCCCATTTGCCGTATCAATACCAGTATCACGGAGCAAAAACACTAACCCCGGCGGATTCACACCCACCTGAAACACATTCATTTTACAATTGCAAATGAATTGTAGCACATATAAAACAATATGTCAATACTTTAAAGCGATGAAGTCTATTGTTTAATAACTGTTTGCTAAAATTTATTTTATAATTTGTTCAACAACTTCTTGGAACAACAATTCCTCAATTACTTGTTGAACTTTATATTTAATCGTTCTTGCGTTTTCTCCAGCAGTTGAAATGAATGGACTTACAGCGGCATATACCATATCTGAAGTGAGTTTATCTTTATACTCATCTTTTCTAGCATCAATTTCATTTTTTACTATTTCATATATGGTAGAATGATCAAAATCGTTAAAATGAATCATTTTATCTATTCTATAGAAAATGGGAAGTCCTAACTGTTTTTTCATTTCCTCCTCTGTTTGATAATTAGATGTAAGAAAAATTACTATTCCTGAAACATCCACATCATATGTAGAATCTTTAAACATAGTGTTATCAAACAAAGTATAAAAAGCTGAAAAAAAGTGTTCCGGACATTTATCTAATTCATCGAAAAAAATCAAATTAGATTCACGTTCTAAGAGGTCAAATCCAAGACTTCTACGATTAGGCGCATCTCCAAAAAAATAATCAGAATAATTATTATTCTTAAACATGGATAAATGCTTCTCTAAAGACTTTCCATCAAAGAAATTTTTCGCAACTTCTTTTACTAATTCTGTTTTGCCGAGACTGCTATTACCATATAACATGATAACGTATGGCTTTTCTCTTTTAACGGTAGTAAGATACCAAAGACTTTTGCTAGCTTCGTTAATAGCTTGCTGTTGACCAAATATATTTGAAGAAATGTTCTTAATGTTTTCAGCAAATAACGTTGTATCTCGTTCGATCCCATACTTCTCACAAGAAATATCTAATTCGATAATTGAACGCTTATATTGATCCTCTAAATATTCCTTTAGAATTCTAGGTGGATTGTGAACATAAATATCGGCATAATCTGTTGTTAAATCTTCAATTAACGGCCCCAATCGGTCATGTGCAGCCTCAACAATACCGTGGTAATTGTTATTTTTAATAATTAATTTTTCCGCGAAATCTTCAAATGGGTGACGGCTGTTCTTTGAAGCATCTGAAAGTTTAACTAATTCCAAAAAATTGGAAACATAATCTTCTTCAGAAAAATCCGGCAAATTATCATCAAAAAAAGCTTTCGAACCAATAATTATATGGTATTTACGTTTATCATCCATTTTTATCCCCCACTGAAACACAAGCGTATAATACATCATATAGGATTATTTTGTCGTTTTCACTTTTTTGAATAGAATTTGATTTGTCCTTCTCATCTAATGATACTTTAGGTGGATATAATTCAGACAATGTTTGTGGCTGCTCTGCTGTTGATATAAGACGTTCCATTTTTCCAATTTCTTTCAAAAAATCAAAACGCTCTTTATCAAAAGAACCAACCGGAATACAGAATAAGTTCATTGTTGTAGAAAGCAAGTCATTTCGTTTATAGTTACTAACAAAAGCTGTATTATTAAATCGCACATAACGTTTGTCATCAACCTTATATGTATCATAACCATCGTAGCTATCCATTACTGTTTTAAATTCTTTTGTATCTAAACCATCAACACCGCCTTTTACGATTTTAAGATATCCACCAGCTACACGCAGAGATGTTGATGAGTTTTCAATGTCTGTCAATTGAACATTTGAGATAGGAACTAATAATGGTTTTAATTTTTCAAATTCTGATATTTCAGTCGAAGAAATAGTAGTTGTGCTATCGCGCTTAACCATATATGAAGCATCTATTTTGCCAGAGAAAAGAAAGGAAATTCGAGAAATTAAGGGGACATCCAACTTAAGTTTCGCTGATGCTTCTGCAGAAACGGAGCCTTCATTTTGAACAGAAGAAGATATATCCGTTTTTTTGGATAGTTCTCCGTGGTCCTGCTCTTGCAGAATATTACGGATAGTTTCTTTATCAAAATAGATTATTTTATTAATTGTTTTTGGCATTATACGACCACCTTTTTTATCAATATATTAGTGAGTCTTATTAAACTGTAAATATAAACAAATTTATCGTTCAAACAAATCAAACATTTTATTTCTAATTGCTGTATCACTTGGCACTTCTCTCACACCATAGCCCATTATACGTCCATCGGGATGATGGCGCAGACGGGGTAATACAAATTCATTAAACAAGTCGGTTGCGAACTCATATTTTCCTCTGCTAAGCAAAGCACCTCTCAGATAGCCGTTCATAATCCCTGCAGCAAAATCTGCAAGCTGTATGCCGGCACTTTGCGAGCTACTCTCGGTAAGAACACCAGAGTAAATGTTCTTGTATTTGATAAAATCGCCCTTTACCGCAATTTCGTGACAAGCGGTTTTCAGCTTTTTGACCTTGTCAGGATTAAGCTCGTCCATTATTATAGTTGCAAAACTATCAGGTTGAGCATCCATATTTACTCGTTGCATTGCTTCCTGAAGATGGAACTTCAACAATTCTTCTTCTGAGTGATAACACGGCTGAGTATAAACACATGTTACTGTAAAGATAAACTCAAGAGAGTTTTTACTTGCAGCACGATTAAATACTCTTCTATAATAACCTTTAAGTCCATCTTCTGTTTTGCTTTTTAGAAATTCAGAACGATATTTGCCCTTATGTATTTCCCAAAGGTCAGACCATTTAATTTCTTCACCTACAGGAATATCGTATTTCTCGTTCAGCTCTTCAATCTCATTTTGAAACAAACGATAGTCATCTGCTGAGAAACGCACATTAGAACGTATGTAGAAAGGATTGCTTCGACGAAACGTTTCACTTGGTTTTTTATTATATACGCCCGCTTCGTCTGTGAAAACCAAAAATGTTTCGCTCACAATTATTTTCCTTTCTGTTTGTTATTACCTTTCGTAATCATAATAAAGATACTTTAAAGCGTTGTCCTCTGATATATCTTCATTCTCTTGCTTTTCCAACTTCTCATCAAAAATTGAAACTTCCAGTTTGTGTTCCAAAATCACATCCATAATGTTATCATTGTACGGAGATGCATTAATAAGTTCAACTGCTTTTAATACGGCGGTATCTATGTATGAGTGCAAATTAATAAGCAACTCATGGTTTAATTCATCATTACTATCAGCGTCATGAACAATGTAGTTTCGAGCTCTATATATTCTATGAAAATGCCATCTTATACGTTTTTCGTGCTCAGACATAGTAGCCTTTATTTTCTTACTATCATGAAGCTGTTCATATAAAACCATTACTCTGTTTTTTAAAAGAGGGTAATCAGAGGTGCTTGCATATAGAGCATCTCTGTCGGATTGCAGAGCATCAAAAGTGAGAAATGCGAATGCATGCTCAACATCATTGGTTCCAAAACCATTATTAGAAATATGTGCATCAAAAAACTCTCTATTCCAATGGATTATATCTGCAACAAAAGTTTGAACCAATTTGTAGACATAGGCACTTTTTAGGAAAGGAATTAGCATTTCAATAACATTTCCGCTTTTATACTTAGAATCTTCTGATTTATCATCTGCCTGTTCGCTGCTATTTTGCTTTGGTTTAGATATATCATCATCAACTAAAGATTCCATTAGTGACCATAGCGAAATTAAAGCGTCGTTAATGTTCTCAGACTTAATGGCACAGTTATGAATCTTGACAATTTTCCTCACATCGCTTTGGTTCTTCATATTTGAAAATAGTACCTGTAATAAACCTTCAGCTTTTTTACCTGAATCCGGTTGTGAAAGGCTTGATACACGGTATTTCAAGAGATGTTTCGGCTTTATTCGTACTATTGTTTTATCTTCGCACACAACCTGACCGTATGTGTTTACGGGACTTCCATCATGTCGAAAAAAGCTATACGATTCAGTAACACAAGCTGCAATTTCATATGCAATTTCATATGCCGAATACATATCATACGCCTGAATATTCTCAATTTTTAAAATTGTCTGTTGTAATTTAGTTTTTATGCCTTGCGGAGCTTCCTGTGGTTTCAGCACAGAAATATTAATAGTTGGAATACGGATTTTTTCAAAGAGATTTTTAACTACATCCATATTTTTGGAAAAACCAATAAACACATCGAATTTTTTGTTATCAAAATCAAAAGTTTTAAAAAATTGGTCAATACAGTCTATAGATGAAACCTCATTATGAAAAAACATGTTGTGAAGCATTTTAAAAACATAGTTTTCATTATATCCGCAATCTATAACTTCTCGCACCCAAATAGTTGTAAGACGATCGATTAACTTCTTTTCCTTGTTCTCAATAATAAGAGCATGTAATTTTTTAACTACTGCGTGATAATATGCGAGATTGCTAAGTTTTCGCCCTATATAGTTGATGTTTTCAAATTGTTCCTTTACATCCCAAGAACCATAACTTTTATCAAATCTGTCAACATACTCAAGACTTAATATATCAGTCGCTATTGGATCTTTTTGTAACCGATCATTAAACTCATCTATAATATGCTTTAAATTTTTGGCATTTATTATCCCTTTTTTTGCATCTTTGTATACAGCGCAATATTCTACCGCTAAGCCGCGTAGAGAAAGTGCTGGGATTCTATAGGTATCTGTCGTATGATGAAACAATAATTCATTTACTCTTTGTGCAAAAAAGAGCATACAGTCCAAGGATTTGTCTTTGCTCCACAAACTCACGTTATTTTGTTGCATAATCACACCTCATTCACAGTAGCTTGTCCGTTCATAAGCATCGGGAGCAGCCAATCACGGAGTTTTGTGAGTTCAACATTTTCAAAAGTAAGTTGAACTTGTTTATCGTGTATTGGCGTTACAATTTGTGCATATTTCTTTGCAAGCGTTTCGTTCGGGATTACAGCTAGTGTATCTTTTAAGAACTTAAAATGTCGTGCATAACCATAATTTGACAAATCTACATTCTTGACGATTTGATACAAGAGTTCATCCGGTACACAGGGTGTGTTGGACTTCAAAACCTGTGTCCCGTCTGCACCTCGTGCAAATGGAAAGCGAATATATTTCACAATACGGGTGTGGTCTCCAAAAACAATATATCCAGCATCAGATGCCAATACTGCATTTTTATCATTTGTATACCCAGCAATATAATCGCCGCTCTGATCAATAACAGGAACGCATCCTGTTTTCAAGTATTCTCCAGTTGGAATTCGGGTTGTATTAGGTGCTTTAGTTAGAATGTTTCCAATGGTACTAACATCCCACCCTTTTGGAATCTCTCGCTTGAGTTGTTCATTCCACTCCATTGCACCACCGGACGTACGATAAGGTTTGCCTTCTTCGTTCGGAAAATCAAACTGTGTAAACCAGTAATCGTAGAGAGTTTTCGCCATTGATTCCAATTCAGAACAAAGGTTTTCATTCAGAAGATACTTCTTATCGATAACGGAAAGTACATCACAAATTTTTTGTTGTTCCGATTGGTTACGTTCTATAATTAAAGTATTGCGGATGCTTTCCATAGTGATATTAGGCTGGGCAGATCCTTGCTTGCTCTGAAACAGATAACCCTGTCCGATATCAGACTGTAAGTAATATTTCAAATATTCAAGTATGTACTTTTCAGAAATCAATTCGACTTTTGCAATATTACTTGCAAGATGACAACGATAGTCATTAGGAAAAATCCCGACTTCCCCCAAATTACTACCTACATATGGAATCAAAATGCATGGTTTATCCAATACACTTCGAGGAAGCGAATCCGACACAGCTCTAGATATAAACCATTCATGATCTTGGACAAAAAAACCATTTCGTATGTTTTTTCCCTGAACCATAGGAATGTCGGTGTCTGTCTCTGGTTGGTGTGTAGCAACTCCTTGGATGTGTTTTGTATGTTCAAAACCTGCCAGTTTTGTAACAAAAACATATGGATCGAGTTTTTCGTATTGAAGTCTCTTACTCATACTTCACCCGTCCTAACTGCTTCTTGATTTCATCTTCCAAGCGGTGGCTTTCAGCAAACATGTCTTTTAAGTGTGTGGTGAAGCCTTCCATCTTTTCCGTAAATTCTTCCGGTGTCAATTCGGAATATTCGATCTTGACCTCAAAGTACTGACCAGCAGAGAAAGAAAGTTTCTTTGCTTCAATATCTGTATAACTAACGGTTATACAAAAATCATCTTCAACTTTGCCTTCGTTAAAGCTATCTATAATTTTTGCAATTTCAGTTGTACTCAAAACAGTACGCTGATTTTTGCCATCAACTTTAACTTTTGTGCCAAGTTTTGAAGCATCCATCAAAACAATGTTGCCATCTTTGTTCTCTTTATCAATGAAGAGGATAGACACATTAGTACCAGTGGTAGCAAATATGTTAGAAGGCATAGAAATTACACCCCTGAGCATTTTATTCTTAATCAAATGCTCACGGATTGCATATGCAATTTTGTTAGAACGATTACTAGCTGTTAAAAATCCTGTTGGCACAACGATTGCAGCTTTACCTTTTTCTTCAAGAGAAAATATTATATGCTGAACAAACATCAAGTATATAGCCATACTATCTAAGTCTTTGTTTGGGATATTGGGAACTCCAGCCCAGAAACGCTTTTTATAGTTTTCGCCCGCAAGCGTATCACGGGTATCAGAGAAATCCACATTGAAGGGTGGGTTGCTGACGATGTAATCAAAAGTTGCCAGACCATCACCTTTTCTGTTCTTATGGAAAGGATTTAACAAAGTATCTCCGTGAACAATGTTCGGCAGAGAGTGAACCAAGTTATTAAGAATTAGATTCAGGCGTAGAAACTCATTTGATTTTTGAGAAATATCTTGTGTGTATATGGTACAGCTTTTCTCGCCAATTTCGTGAGCAAGCGCCAAAACAAGTGTACCTGAGCCTGCAGCAGGGTCGTAAACGGTAACGTTGGTCGCTCCATCCGGAACCATTATCTTCGCAATGATACTTGCGATGGAATGAGGGGTATAATACTCCGCATACTTACCAAAATCCTTGTTATAGTCTTTGATAAGGTATTCGAAAATCTGAGCAAAAAAGTCATATTTCTGCTCAAAGACGCTTTCAAAACTGCAGTTAGCAATCTTATCGATTATAGCACTGCAGAAACCATCCTTTTCCTCAACTTCGATGACGTGCTGAGAAATACCATTAAACAAGCTCATCTTAGACTGTCCGCCGGTTCTAATAGAGAAGATGTCGATATTGAATGCCGCAATATCTTTCAGGGCATTATCAAAAAGGATGTGGAAATTCTCTTCATTCTTATGATTGAACAAGTAAGAAATGAAATGTGTCTTCTTGAGTTTTGCGGTATTGGGGTCAAAGTTCAGCAAAAACAATTCATAATCATCGTCGCTCATTTTAGAGAGCTTTTCTTCAACCTCAGCAGAAGAAAGCCCTACTAATGATTTATCAGCTTTCTTTGCTTCAAACAAGAACTTGTCGTTGAGGAATTTATATAGAAATACTTCTGTGATGATTTTGTATTCGCTGGAAGCATTTCCTAAACCTTTATTGGCACAAACTGCCTTAAGGTTATCTATCATCTGTTTGGTTTGCAATGTAATATTTGTATCCATTATGATGCAAAATTCCTTTCTGTGAAGTATTCATTTGAAATACATACACCAACATATTTAACCTGTGATGCAGAATACTTCAAATTATGTTTATCAAATTCTTCTTTTATCATAGGGTACATGCCCTGCATAAAGTAAGGTTCGTTATCAAGCAAATGGCTGTTTGCGATAATTTGAGCATCAACGCTATGCTTCAGGCTAAGAAGAATTTGGTTGATAACAACATCGCCTGCAATAGGAGGCGGTGTTTCTCGTAAACGCTTATGGGTTCTCATAAACTTAACATCGCCTTCATATTTAGCTGCGAGCATACTATCAGCATGATTTTTGCGTTCTGCTTCTTTGCGGATGCGTTCAAGTTCTATCATATGAGCTGTCATTTCATCTGCTGTAAGCTCTTCGATATTCTTCTTCGCAAGTAAACGCTGAAGCTCCTCGAGCAAAGTAATATACTCGGGGTCTTTTGGGTCAAGTGTGTGCTGTACTGCTCTGCGAGTGTGTTCAAGAGTTTCGCGGAATTTATCTGCAATAACTAATTCTTTCTCCGAAACTTTTTTGAAGTTAAACTCAATCTGGTCTAAGGCAAGGTTAAGAATGGCACTCATATCCTGAGCATCTTCCAATACTTGCTTTTGATTCATTAAGCCTATACGATTGTTAACTTCGTTATAAAGAGCAGACACCTTATCTAAATCAAACTTTTCACTGATTTCGTCATAACCAAAAAGAACAGCAATATTGAAAAGCTCTTTATAAAGTTCAAGGGCATGACGAATATCAAGAAGTTCTTTTTTATCATCTATTGCAGAAATCTGCTGTGAAAAAATTTCTGCGTTATTAGTGTCATATAAGAAAAGTTTCTCTTTTATTGCTTCCAAATCGCCTGAAATCTCTTCCTGTGATTTGAAGATGTTATCGTACTGTTTAAACTCATCTCCAAGTTCAGCCTGAAGTTCGTCAAAATAGGCTTTGTTTGTTTTATCAAATTCTTTACGGATATCTGCAAAATCTACAACATAACCATACCTATATGATTTATAAGGACGGTTAACTCTTGTTAAAGCCTGTAATAAGTTATGGTCTTTAATAACTCTTCCAAGATACAGTTTTTTGAGTCTTGGTGCATCAAAACCGGTAAGCAACATATTGTAAACAATAAGAAAATCTATTGTGCCTTTTTTGAAAGCTGTAACATAACCCTGACGAGTTTCTTTGTCATCGACATCATGAAGAATCAAGGCAGATGAATACTCGGTATTCTGCATTTTCTCAAAAACAACCTTTGCTTGGTCGGAAGAATCGCAAACAATCATACCACCAATGGTATTGTCGTTTATAGCAATACGTGATTTGTGGAAATCATCGACAATATACTCTACAAGAGGTGTTACATATGCAGAATGTGCATACAAATCTTTTCGCTGTAAAGAACCTTTTAGTGTTTCAATACTTTCGAGTGCAGCCTGCATTTTTTTGCGATATGTTGTTGAAATTCCTTCACGGATAAGTTTTAATGTATAACCATCCGCAATAGAACGATTGTAATAATATTTGTGAATATAGTTACCGAATACCGCTTTGGAATCGTACTTGCTTCCTGCAACAGGTTTTCCGTCATCATCATAGATTGTACCAATCAACGGAGTGCCTGTAAGCGCAATCATAACTGCATCTCTATCAGATGAAAGAAGATTAGCAAGAAATGAACCTGTAGGTTTATAGCTACGATGAGCTTCATCAAGGAAGTAAATACGTTGTACGTTTACCGCATAATCAGATTTTTTTACAATGGATTCCTTTGAGAATTTTTGAATGTTAACAACTGTAATTGTTGCCTTGCCGGTATTATTTGTAGTTCCTGTTGTTTGAATATTTTTAATAAAATCCTCTTTTGAGTTAATTTCTTCAACTTCAAGACCACGGGCTCTAAATTCATTTGCAGCCTGAGTAAGCAAATCTAAACGGTCTACAACAAAATAGAATTTTGCTATTGTGCCACGTTTCTGATAATAGTCGGTCAGATATCGTACATTAAAGAACGATAATGCTGTTTTACCACTACCTTGAGTATGCCAGATAATTCCGTTTTTTATGCCTTCATTCAACTTCTTCTCAATAGCTTTAGTAGCAAAAAATTGAGGATAACGCATTAAATGCTTTTCCAAATGAGTTATGCCATTCTCATCTGTTTTTTCAACATAAGCGATGGCGTATTTTAATAATGTGAGAAAGCGTTCAAATGAGAATAATGATGTAATTATACTGTTTGTAGGAGTATCAATCGCACGATTTGTTAAATATTCAGGTGTATGCTTTATCGAAACAAGATTGTTATCCTTTAATATAAAGTTTTCAATATCTTCATTAGCCTCAGGAATTGAAGCTATAATATTCGAATCCTCTTCTCTAAAATGGCTAAAAAACAGTTTTTTATAACCGCCTGTAGCATAAAATGCACCTTCTAACGGTACAACTTCGTTGTCGTCATAAGGACTATTATTTGAAAATACCATTATTTGAGTAAGGTTAACAAAACGGCGGAACTTCTTATTTTGAACACGAGTATTCATTCTGTCATACTCTGCTTTGATACCATTTTTGTTGTTTGGCTTTTTAACCTCAACAAATGCAAGAGGTATACCGTTTATAAGAGGAATGATATCAGGACGAAATTCGTCTGCGCCGTTTTTATAGGTCAGCTCAGTTACTACATTAAAGGAATTGACGTTGCCTTCGACATCATCAAAATCAATTAATTTAATACCCTTGTATCCATTTAACAAAATAGAGTAAAAAGCTTTGCCTATATCTTCATTGTCGAGAATTAACTTTAATTCGTTAACAAGCTTTTGTGTATCATCGAGAGAATATTCAATATTATTTATTCTGTTTATTGCATCGCAAAGGATATCGATGAATATATTAGTATCTCCATCAATTAAGCCTTTTCCTGAATATTTTTTCAGAGATATATACTCGTATCCCAAACGAGTAAAATGCACTAATGCGGGTATTTTAACACGTGAATTCTCGTTATGTAGCATTGTGCAAACCTCCTTTTATTAAATATAGATTACCACTTATACATTTCCATAAGTGTTGCAACAATTTTATCTGTACGAGATGTAATTTTATCTATAGTCCATACAGTTTCGGTTACAACGTCCTGATTTAAGAACAAACCGTTTCTATAGCCGATGTCCTTTGTCTTATCTTTTGATTTTCTGTCTTTCTTATGTTCAAATGACATATTTGAAAGATTCTGATTATATCCGGTGATTGTCAAGTTGCCTAAAGTATGTACATATTCTGTTCTGTACTGTTTTGCTTTTGTTTTATCACCATCTGCAATCATATCAACCCATACGGAAGGTATATTCTCTCCTTCAGGGAATATATGTTCAATAGTCCAGATATACTTGTTACTGCTGTCTCTCGACCATAAATCAGAATATATTTCTTTTGTCTGATGTTGTGCTTCAATGTTACAAAGCACAAAACGAGTTGCTTCAGGATTTTCATCATAAACAGGACCACGAAGTTTCTCTTCAAACATTTCATCTGTTGCAGATACATTTCTCAACATATCATTAATTATAGAAACAATGGTAGTTGATTTTACTGTTTTCACAGCCGCAATAATATCGATAAACAATTGTGTAAGTTTACGTGTATTAGGAACGTCGGTAAGATTTCTGCGAACAAAAAATACAATAAGAGTTTCCGTAATTTCTTTTATGTGTTCATCTGTGAGTTCAAGTGAATCCTGGTTTGTCAACAGATACATCAAAAGAATATACGAAGGTGCACCTGAAATCCTCGCAAGATTCTGTAAGCTTGTAGTGTAGACATATTCATCTTCGGTATTGTTAACAAGGATTGCATATTTTGATGCTTTCTCTAACAAATCATTCAATAGATTCTGATAATTATGTTTTATCATTTTTTCATAAATATCAATCAATGTTGTTCTTGTAGCAAGATACCCGAGATAATATTTTTTATCACCATTCTTATATGGTTCATTAAGCTCATCTCTGAAAGCATTATAAAACTGTCTGAAGAATCGCTCCTGTATAGAGTAATCATCCTGACCTACAAACTTAAGAATCTGTTTCCATTGTTCATAAGCATTATCAGCATCTGCTGAGTTTTCTGCCTGAGCAATCA
Organism: Clostridiaceae bacterium; assembly: GCA_904501895.1. Taxonomy (GTDB): domain Bacteria; phylum Bacillota; class Clostridia; order Oscillospirales; family Acutalibacteraceae; genus Fimenecus. Next base: position 1,008 of record CAJGCX010000015.1, on the reverse strand, counting down.
AAGAGTTTTTAATAAGGTCAAGAGCCGAAAGGGGAACTCCTCTGTGGTTAAGTGATTCAAATAGCATATATGCATCTTTATTAGTATCAACTTCGATGCCAACCAATACTGCTGCTTCAAATTTTCTGACAATTTGAAATAATGCACCTATATCTGAAATATTGGGGTTCTCTGTTTTTATTTCTACAACTTCATCATTTATAAGTTTAATAAAATGTCTATATGCTTTTGCAATCCTTCTGTTTCCAAAATTAAGAGGTTTGCTTTTTGTTGCTGTGATAATATCGTTATCAGCCAAGATAAAAGTATAATCTTCATCATTTGAGTTTTGTTTCTGCAGCAGAAGTCTTTGATTATATTCAGTTATTTTGTTTCCATTAGGAGCAAATTTCTGATTTTTATTTGCAAGTTCATTACGAAGATTCGCCAAATCGCTTATATCCTCGTCATCCATTTCACTTTTTCTACTTAACAGTTCAGAATACAATGCCGCAAGTAAAATAGTAATTGTAGAAAAGCGCTGCTGACCGTCAATAAGTTCCAAAGTTGTGCCATTAATTGCACTGCTATTCACACAGATATAGGAACCTAAAAAATATCCATAATCATTTTCGGTTACATCATTAAATAACGCGTCCCATTCCTTCATACCCCAAGTGTATTCTCTTTGATATTTAGGAATCTTATATACTTTATCGCTTGAAATAGAAAACACATCAGCGATTGTCATTTGAGAAACAGTTTTAATCATTTTCTATTCTCCTTATCTTCACTCTTCCGGTACAAATTCCATAATATCATCTACACCACAATTCAATGCAGCACAGATTTTGCCGAGGGTTTCGACAGTAACGTTTTCACCCTTGCTCATTTTTGTGATTGTGTAGTTGCTGATATCAGCGACCTTTGCAAGGTCTTTTTTCTTCATATCGTGGTCAATCAAGAGTTTCCAGAGTTTTTTATAACTAACAGCCATAAGTACACCTCTTAAATATAATAATCCACTTA
>CAJGCX010000014.1 GCA_904501895.1 Clostridiaceae bacterium | reverse complement strand
TTTACTGAATTTAATGTTGATACACCGAATAATATCCTTGCTGTTGAATACTTAAAAGCATTAAGAAAGCTTAATTCCAATATTGAACCAATTTGTGTAAACAGAATCGGGGCAGGGTATAACGACGATTTTGCAGTTGAGAGTTTTGCTTCTGCAACTCATATTCGTTCACTTATTAATAATAATGAGTCCTTTGAAGACTTTGTGCCTGAAAATTGCCTTTCAATTTATGATGCTTGCATTAAAAACGGACAAGTCCTTTCACAGGAAAAGTACAATATTGCTTCAATTTCATTACTTCGTTCAAAGCTTTATGAAAATTCAGGGGACATTGCCAATGTTTCAGAAGGACTTGAAAACAGAATTGACGATGCAATTAAATCAAGCGTTACACTTACTGAAATTTATGATAAGGCAAAGACAAAAAGATATGCTCATTCAAGAATCCGTCGTGCAGTTTTATGCAAGCAATTTGGTATTTCAAAAAGTGTAATGGAAATTTCTGCACCTTATGTAAGACTATTAGGCTTTAATAAAAACGGTCAGGAAAGATTAGGTGCCCTTGTAAATAATTGTAAATTACCTTTTATTACAAGATTTTCTGATTTATCTAAAATCAATGATGAAAATGTGAATATTATCTTCGGTTTTGAGGAAAAAGCAACTGATTTTTATTCTTGCTTGCTGGGTACTCCTGACATCTGTGGTAAGGAAAGACTTTTTTCTCCTGTTAAGCTGTAATTTTTGCAAGAAATCCTGCAAAACTTATTGATTTTTATGTATCAGATATTGTATAATGTTATGGTATTTTATTCGATGTGGTTTGAGGTAGATTCAATGAAATCATTTATTTTTTCAAAGGATAACCTGTCAGGTAAAAAGCTTTCAAAAAGTCACAAAAAGCTTGCTGAATATATTTCAACTAACTATGACAAGGCTGCTTTTATGACTGCTTCAAGGCTTGGTGAAAAGGTTGGAGTGAGTGAGTCAACCGTTGTTCGTTTTGCAACTGAAATGGGCTATAAGGGGTATCCTGAATTACAAAAAGAGCTTCAGCATAAGATTAAATCAAAGCTTACTGCTGTTCAGCGTATGGAGGTTTCCAGTACCCTTATCGGTGAGGATGACGCTATTAAAAAGGTTCTCAATGGTGATATTGAGCTTATCCGTCAGACTCTTGAAAATGTAAGTGAGGAGCAGTTCAGAAAGGCTGTTTCACTTATAAATAATGCTCGTAAAATCTATATTCTCGGTGTTCGTAGCTCGGCTTCACTTGCAAGCTTTCTCTACTTTTATCTTAATCCTGTTTTTGAGAATGTTGTTTTGGTTGATACATCAAGTGGTAGTGAAATGTTTGAGCAGATGTTCAGAATTGATGAAAACGACGTTTGTGTTGCAATCAGCTTCCCTCGTTATTCAAAGCAGACTATCAATGCTCTTCGTTTTATAAATGACCGAGGTACAAATATTATTGCTATTACTGACTCTGCAGTTTCACCAATTGCAGAATTTTCAGATACAGTTCTTGTTGCTAAAAGTGATATGGTATCAGTTGTTGATTCACTTGTAGCACCATTAAGCCTTATTAACGCTTTGATTGTTGCCCTTACTTTCAGTCGTCGTGAAGAGGTTTATAATAATTTCAATAAGCTTGAAAGCATCTGGGATGAATATCAGGTTTATGATAAGTCAGATGGTGGCGAAAATGAGTAATAGTGTAATTGTAATCGGTGCCGGTGCAGCAGGTACAATGGCTGCAGGTGCTTCTGCTGAAAACGGAGCAGATGTTATTCTTCTTGAAAGAAATGACAAAATTGGCCGTAAGGTTATGATTACAGGTAAGGGCAGATGTAACGTAACAAATGATATTGGTGATGATGTACAGAAATTCATTTCCAATATTCCCGGTAACGGAAGATTTTTATACGGTGCATATATGGGCTTTAATTCTCAGGATGTTATGTATTTCTTTGAGGATTATGGCGTTAAATTAAAGGTTGAGCGAGGAAACCGTGTTTTCCCTGAAAGTGATAAGGCAGTAACTATTGTTGATGCACTTAATTCCTATATTACCGATATGGGTGTCAAGAGAAAGCAGGAGCGTGTAACAACTCTTATTACAGAGGATAATTGTGTTAAGGGTGTTATTACAGAAATGGGTAATGAGTATTACGCTGACTCTGTAATTATTGCCACAGGTGGTCTTTCTTATCCTAAAACAGGCTCAACAGGTGACGGATATAAATTAGCACAGAGCGTAGGGCATACAATCACAACTCTTCGTCCTTCCTTGTCAGCACTTAAATGCTATGAGGGTATTTGTAGTGAATGTATGGGTCTTTCACTTAAAAACGTTGCTATTAAGGTCTTTGACACAAAAAAGAAAAAGGAAATTTATGATGATTTCGGTGAAATGCTTTTCACACATTTCGGTGTTTCCGGTCCGATGATTTTATCAGCAAGTGCTCATATGCGTGATATGGAAAAGGAAAGATACGAAATCTTCATTGACTTAAAGCCGGCATTATCCCATGAAAAGCTTGATGCAAGAATTCTTCGTGATTTTGCTGACAATACAAACAAATCAATTTCCAATGTTTTAGCATTGTTATTACCAAAATCTCTTATTTCTCCAGTATTGCGACTTGCTCATATTAAGCAGAGTGAAAAAATCAATCAGGTTACAAAGGAAATGAGAAAAAATCTTGTCGATACAATAAAGGGTATTAAGCTTACTGTAACTGACTTTAATGATATTAATGAGGCTATTGTCACATCAGGTGGAGTCAAGGTAAGCGAGATTAATCCAAAAACAATGGAAAGTAAAATTTGCAAGGGTCTTTATTTTGCAGGTGAGGTTATTGACTGTGACGGTTACACAGGTGGCTTTAATTTGCAGATAGCCTTTTCAACAGGACATTTAGCAGGAATATCTGCTTGTGATAGAGGAGAATAATAATATGATTAATGTAGCAATCGACGGACCTGCAGGTGCAGGCAAAAGCACAATTGCAAGAGCTGCCGCAAAGGAGCTTGGCTTTATCTATGTTGACACAGGTGCTCTTTACAGAGCAGTTGGTGTTTACTGCTTAAGAAACAATATTACTACAACTGATGCAGATGGCGTTGGTGCAGTCCTTGAAAATATCACCGTTGAGCTTAAATTCGTTGACGGTGTTCAGCACGTTTACTTAAACGGTGATGATGTTTCAACTGAAATCAGACTTCCTGAGGCTTCTATGGCAGCTTCAAACGTTTCAGCAATTCCGTCTGTACGTGCATTTCTCTTTGATTTACAGAGAGATATTGCAGCTAAAAACAACTGTATTATGGATGGTAGAGATATTGGTACTGTTGTTCTTCCTAATGCAAAGGTTAAGATTTTCTTAACAGCTGACCCTGAGGAAAGAGCAATGAGAAGATTTATTGAATTACAGGAAAAGGGTAGTACAACTACTTATGAAGAGGTTCTTGCTGACTTGAAGGTAAGAGATTATAACGACTCACATCGTGAAATTGCACCTCTTAAGCCTGCCGAAGATTCAGTAACAGTTAATACAACAGGAAATACTCTCGAAGAGTCAATTAAATTAATGATTAATACAATTAAGGAGAAAATGTAATGGCAGATAAGAAATATTTTGATTTTACAGATTTTACAACAAGAAATGGTTTTAATGTTGTAAGACCTCTTTGCAACCTTGCTTGTAAAACAAGAGTAAAATTAGTAGTTGAGGGTGAGGAAAACTTAAATCGTGAGGGTGGCTTTATTTTAGCTTCAAACCACTCAATCATTTATGACCCTATTTTCCTTGCAACTGCATGTAAAGACAAGCTTTTCCACTTTATGGCAAAGTATGAAGTATTCAAAAACCCTGTTTTTGGTGCTGTATTAAAGGCTTGTAATGCTTTCCCTGTTGTTCGTGGTAAAGGCGATTTAACTGCTGTTAATTATGCAAGTGACCTTGTAAAGCAGGGTAAAATCCTCTGCATTTTCCCTGAAGGCACTCGTTCAAAGGACGGTTATCCTAAAAAGGCTAAATCAGGTGTAGGTCTTATTGCAAGAAATGCTAAATGTGACATTGTTCCTGTTGCTATATGTATTGATGACGGTAAGAAATTCGGTGGTAACATTTACATAAAATTCGGTGAAGCAATCAAATATGAGGATATGGGCTTTACAGAAGACGGTGGTACAAAGGAAAATAAGGAAGTAGCTAATAAGGTTATGGATGAAATTGTCCTTCTCTGGAGGGAGTGCAGAAAGAAATGCAAGTCAATATAACCCTTGCTAAAACTGCAGGCTTTTGTTTTGGTGTAAACCGTGCTGTTACAATGCTTTACGACCTTGTGGAAAAGGGTGAAAACATCTGCACCTTTGGTCCTATTATTCATAATCCTCAGGTTATAAATGACCTTTCCTCAAAAGGCGTTAACATTATTGAGAATATTCTTGATGTTTCACCTGATAAAAAGGTTGTAATCCGTACTCATGGTGTTGAAAAGTCAATTCTTAAAAAGTGTCAGGAGCTTTCAATTGATTATATTGATGCCACTTGTCCTTTTGTTAAGAAGATTCATAAGATTGTTGAAAAAAATTCAAGTGAAAATGTTCCTGTGCTTATGGCAGGGGATAAAAAGCACCCTGAGGTTGTTGGAATTAAAAGCTACTGTAATGGTGACTGCTTCATTTTCAATTCGGCAGATGAGCTTGAAGAAATCTTTGAAAACAACAAATTTAACCCTGAAAATCCATTTATTGTGGTGTCACAGACAACTTTTAGTATAAAAGAATGGAAAAAATGTGTTAAAATTATAAAATTACACTATACAAACGCAAAAATTTTTGATACAATATGTAATGCGACCGAAGAAAGACAGGCAGAAGCGCTGTTATTATCTGAAAAAAATGATGCTATGATAATAATCGGTGGTAGGACAAGTTCAAATACTGCAAAGCTTAAAGCAGTCTGCGAACCCAACTGCCCGACTTATTTGATTGAAACGGCAGAAGAGCTTTTGGACATAGCCTTGTGTGATGTTCAGTCAATAGGCGTTACTGCGGGTGCTTCAACTCCCGACGGTATAATTAAGGAGGTAATAAAAACTATGTCCGAGAAATTTGAAAATGCAAACACAATTACTATGGAGGAGACAGGCTTTGAACAGATGCTTGAGGAATCACTCAACAGTATGAGTTCTGACCAGAACGTTGTAGGTACTGTAGTTGGTTTCACTGCAACTGAAATTCAGGTTGAAATTGCAGGTAGAAAGCATACAGGCTATGTGTCTTTTGATGAATATAGCGATGACCCATCAGCTAATCCAAAAGCAGAGCTTAAGATTGGCGACGAAATCAAGCTTCGTATCATGAAGACAAACGACGTTGAAGGCACAATCAAGCTTTCAAAGCGTCTTTATGACCGTGGTGCTATTTGGGAAAACATTGAAGCTGACGACGCTATCCACACAGGTGTTGTTACAGGCATCGTTGGTGATAACAAGGGTGTATTTGTTCAGGACGGTCCTATTAAGGTATTCGTTCCTGCATCTCTTGCAAAGCTTCGTAGAAATGATTCTCTTGAAGAGCTTATCAAGACAACTGTTGAATACAAAATCATCGAGGTTAACAAGATGAGAAGAAAGGTAGTAGGTTCAATCCGTGAGGTTGCTGCTGCTAAGAAACAGGAAATCGAAGATGCATTCTGGGCAAACGTTAACGAAGGCGCTGTTTACACAGGTACTGTAAGAAGCCTTACAAACTACGGTGCATTCGTAGACCTTGGTGGCGTTGACGGTATGGTACATATTTCTGAGCTTTCATGGACAAGAATCAAGCACCCATCAGAAATCGTTAAGGTTGGCGATACTGTAGAAGTTTATGTTAAGGAGCTTGACAAGGAAAACAAGAAGATTTCTCTTGGTTACAAGAAGGTTGAGGACAATCCTTGGGAAATCCTTAAGCGTGATTATCCAGTTGAAAGTGAAGTTGATTGTAAGGTTGTTAGCCTCACATCATTCGGTGCATTTGCACAGATTATCCCTGGTGTAGATGGTCTTGTTCACATTTCACAGATTGCTCATAAGCACATCGGCACTCCTGCTGAAGTACTTAAGGTTGGCGAAGTTGTTAAGGCAAAGATTATGGAAATCGACTTCGATAAGAAGAGAGTTTCTCTTTCAATCAAGGCTCTTATCGACCCACCTGTAGTTGAAGAAGCTCCTGTTGAGGAAGCACCTGCAGAAGTAGTTGAAGAAGCTGTTGAAGCTCCTGTTGAGGAATAATCACTCGGTTTTAAATCCGTAACAGAAATATTGCAGGTCAGATGTGTAAAAGCTCGTCTGACCTGTTTTTAAATTATTGAGGTATATTTATGAAAAAAGGATTAAATGTTTTATCAGGTATTGCAGCTGTTGGCACTGCAGTTGGTAGTGGTATTTTTTATTTAAAGAAAAAGGATATCTGTCCTAAGTGCGAAATTAAAAAAGCACTTGCAAAAACAAAATTTCATTATACAAAGGACGAAATGTACAATAACGGTGCTGCTTTAACACCACCAATGGGTTGGTCAAGCTGGAATATTTTCAGACAGAGAATTGATGAAAACGTAATCCTTGATATTGCAAAGGCTATGAAGGAATCAGGTCTTGCTGACGCAGGATATATCTATGTAAACCTTGACGATTGCTGGCAGTCCTCAATGAGAGATGAAAACGGTAAGCTTCAAGGTGATTTGTCAACATTTCCACACGGTATCAAGTGGCTTGTAAATCAGGTTAACGACCTTGGAATGAAGCTTGGTATCTATTCTTCAAACGGTACACTTACATGTGAGGATTTACCTGCATCACTTTATAATGAACGAATTGATGCTGAAACCTTTGCTGAATGGGGAATTGAGTATTTTAAATATGACTATTGTCATCACGTTTTAATTCCTACTGAAGCTCCATACATTGACAGTATTTCAATTATGGGTAATTTTCTCGAAAAAGAGCTTGTTTACAGAGCGAAGGAAGCAGTTTTATCAGGTGATGCAAAGGTAGTTTATGAGGATGTTTCACAAAGCTACGTTAAAGGACTTGACAGTGGTCTCGGCAAAATCGAATTTAATAATGTAGAAGTACCTTGTGACGGTGAATACGCTTTCACTCTTATTATGAAAAAGAATACAGCAAAGGGACAATTCTGCGTTGTTACTGTTAACGGTACAGATAAATATGACTTTTTAATCGCTGAACAAAAGGCTTTCTCACGTGAAGGAAGAAGACAGATTAAAATTCACCTTAAAAAGGGTGTTAATACAATTTCAATTGAAAATCCTGTTGGCTCACCAATGGATAGTGCTGCAATGCAGTATGAAAATATGGGTAAGGAGCTTGCAAGAGCTACAAAAAAATACGCTGAAGAAAACAACTGTGACGAAAAGAAAATTCTTTACTCAATCTGTGAATGGGGTTGGAACAGACCTTGGAAATGGGGCGGAAAAGCAGGTAACATTTGGCGTACAACTCCTGATATTCAGCCAAATTGGTTGTCAGTTGTGGGTATTTATGAGGTTAATGTACGACTTGATGAGTATGCTCGTCCTGGTGCATTCAACGACCCTGATATGCTTGAGGTTGGTAACGGTAACCTGACATTTGAGGAGAATAAGGCCCATTTCACATTGTGGTCTATGATGGCTGCTCCTCTTATTCTCGGTAACGACATCCGTGATTTTATAAAGCCTGATGGTACAGTTGATTCTGACAATAAGGTGTTGCAGATTCTTACTAATAAGGATGTTATTGCAGTAAATCAGGATAAGCTTGGTATTCAGTGCAAGAGAATTAAAGCAGGGCTTAAGGATATTCTCGTAAAGCCACTTGAAAATAATGAGGTTGCAGTTTGCTTCTTCAATAAAACAAATTCAAGTGCTGAGATGACCTGTACTTTAAACGAAATTCACAATGTTATTAATGTAACATTACCGAAATCAGAAAAATATGTGTGCAAGGAATTATGGGATAAGACAGAAACAGTAGTGACTGATAAAATCACAGTAAATGTGGAAGGTCACGGTGTTAAGGTTTTCCGAATTTCTGCGTTCTTATAATTTTTTGCATATTCTTAAATATAATATTTGCTATAAGGGAAATTCCGAACCAACAAAGTGAAAATATTGGAGTTATAATCCCTAAAACATTTCCGAAAGAGCCTGTGTAATCCCACACTCCAAAGGAAAATACTTTATTTACAATAATCCCTACTGTAAATTCAATTATTGTAATTGCAAAAGCACCTATTAGTGCTTTCAAAATAATTGGTGTATCCGGTATTGCTGAATTTATGAGATATAATACTAGAAGTGCTGAACCACCTGTAATAATCATTGACCAGTGTGTAAAGCCACGGAATATTATCTCCAACAAGCCATAACCCAAACCACCAAAGAGAAATATAAAAATATACTTTTCTATGTTTTTCATATAATCACCAATATACAGTATTAACCAAAAACAACAGATTATAAATTAAAGGTGACAGAAATGACCGATTTTGAACAGAAAAAATTAAGAGCTGAACAGCTTCGAAAGGAGCTTAATCACCATATTTATCGTTATTACGTTGAGAATGAAAACGATATTTCCGACTACGAATACGATATGCTTATGCGTGAGCTTGACTCTATTGAAAAGGAATATCCTGAACTTTTAGCACCTGATTCACCAACACACAGAGTAGGTGGTCAGGCTGACGGACTTTTTGAAACAGTTGTTCATACAGTTAAAATGGAAAGCCTTCAGGATGCTTTTAATCATAATGAGGTTCGTGATTTCAATAAAAGAGTAAAAGACGTTTTCGCAGATGCAGAATATGTTGTTGAGCCTAAAATCGACGGTCTTTCAGTTTCTCTTGAATACACAAACGGCGTTTTTACACGTGGCTCAACACGTGGTGACGGTGTTCAGGGTGAGGACATTACTGCAAACCTTCGTACTGTCAAGTCAATTCCGTTAAGACTTAAAAAGGATATTCCGTTTATCGAGGTGCGTGGTGAGGTTTATATGCCACGTGAGGTTTTCCTTAAAATCGTTGAAAAACAGGAATTAAAGGGTGAAAAGCCATTTAAAAACCCACGAAATGCTGCTGCAGGTAGTATTAGACAGAAAAATCCTAAAATCACTGCAGAACGAAACCTTGATATATATGTTTTCAATATTCAACAGGTTGAGGGCGTTGAAATTAAGGGTCATTATGAATCCCTTGTATTTCTCAAGGAGTTAGGCTTTAAAACTATTCCATTCTTCAATAAGTTCAATAATATTGACGACACATTAAAGGAAATTGAACGAATCGGTGACATCCGTTATACATTGCCATTTGATATTGACGGTGCTGTTATCAAAACTGATGATTTCTCAATGCGTGAGGTTATCGGAAGCACTGCAAAATTCCCTAAATGGGCATTGGCTTATAAATATCCACCTGAAGAAAAGACAACAAAGCTTATCGATATTGAAATCAATGTTGGCAGAACAGGTGTACTTACTCCAACTGCAGTTTTTGAGCCTGTACTTGTTGCAGGGTCAACTATCAGCCGTGCTACTCTTCATAATGAGGATTTCATTACTGAAAAGGGTATCAGAATAGGGGATACAGTTATAATCCGTAAGGCAGGTGACATTATTCCTGAGGTGCTTTCAGTTGTTAAGCATGAGGAAAATACAACGCCTTATGAAATGCCTAAATTCTGTCCGTCATGTAATTCTCCTGTTCATCGTGAGGAAGGTGAGGCTGCAATCCGTTGTGACAATCCTGATTGTCCAGCACAGCTTTTAAGAGTTCTCATTCATTTCTGCTCACGTGATGCAATGGATATTGAGGGTCTCGGTGATGCAGTTCTTGAAACATTGTTGAATCAGGGCTTAATCAGTAAAATTGCAGATATTTACAGAATTGATTACGAAAAGATTGCACAGCTTGAGGGTATGGGTAAAAAGAGTGCTGACAATATGCGAAATGCTATCGAAAAATCAAAGGAAAATGATTTGTCAAAGCTTCTTTTTGCATTTGGTATCCGTCATATAGGTCAAAAGGCTTCAAAACTCCTCTCAGACCACTTTTTAACACTTGATAATATAATTTCAGCCACAAAGGAAGAAATCCTTCAAATCGAAGGCTTTGGCGAAATTATGGCAGAGTCAGTTGTCGAATTTTTCGCATTCCCACAGACTCAGCAAATGATTGAGGAGCTTAAAAGCTTCGGTCTTAATATGGAAAGTCAGCGTGAAATCAAGGATAATCGCTTTGAGGGAATGACCTTTGTGCTTACAGGTACACTTTCATCCTATGGCAGAAAGGAAGCACAGGAAATTATCGAATCTTACGGTGGCAAGGCTTCTTCATCAGTTTCAAAGAAAACAACTTATGTTTTAGCAGGTGAGGCAGCAGGCTCAAAGCTCCAGAAAGCTACCGACTTGGGCATAACAATTATCAACGAAGAACAATTCGCTGAGATGATTAAGTAAATTCTATTTATCAAATAAAAAGGACGGAAAATCAACTCCGTCCTTTAACTTTTATAATCCTTTATTATAAAATTCATTCTTAAACCACACATCATCAACCTCAAATGATTTATGATTCAAATATTCCAATATTCCTGCATCTGTTGTAAAATCAAAAACCAATTTATATGAATACAAAAACTGCTTTTTATAGCCATATTTTTTATTTTGAGCATTTGTTCCGTATTTTCCGTCACCTAAAAGTGGATGACCGATTGATGCAAAATGTGCTCGAATCTGATGTGTTCTGCCTGTTAAAAGTTCAACTTCAACGAGTGATAATTCACCGTCACTATCAAGCACATTATACTTTGTACGGATTTCCTTTGAGTCCTCCATTTTCTTTTTGGAAACAGTAACCTTGTTTTTGCTTTCATCCTTTACGAGATAGCCCTCAAGAAGTCCTGATTTCTTCTTAATTTCACCGTGAACAATGCAAAGATAGAATTTATGTAATTCTCTGTCCTTCATTTTCTGATTAAGAATACGAAGCGTTTCAGCATTTTTTGCAGCAATTACAATTCCGCCTGTGTTTCTGTCAATTCTGTTTACAAGTGAAGGCACAAAAGAAGCCTCATCATCAGGCTTGTATTCTCCTTTTTCGTAAAGATAACGCTTGATTCTACCAATAAGAGTATCAATATATTCGTTATCATCAGGGTGGGAGAGTACACCAACCTTTTTATCGCAAAGAATTATATTTTCATCCTCATATATAATATTAAGATTTTTTGATGCTTTAAGAAAATCATATTTTTCAGGTGCTTTCTGGAAAAATTCATCATTGATATACATATCAACAACGTCACCCACGTTTAGTCTTGTTGAAATTTCTGCTCTTTTTCCGTTAACCTTAATTCTCTTTATACGAATATATTTATATAAAAGAGTCTTTGGAAGAAGCGGCACACTTTTAGTTATGAATTTATCAAGTCTTTGGTCAGCATCATTTTTATTTATAGTAAAACTTTTCATTTTGCACCTCAAAAAAATTTATAAATAAATATATCATATATTAATGGTCTTTTCAACTTGAAAATTAGAAATTTATATTATAAAATAGAGTTGGTGATAAAAATGGAAATTAATAAAACACATTATAAAGTATTAGGGGAGACAGAGAAAATTTATCTCAATATGTCAACTCTTGAAATCCGTGAAAAGCTGAATGTTGCCTTTAAAACTCCTACTGCTGAGGATGATTTTACAGGAATTTTCGGTAAATACAGCAAAATGGATAAAATGTATAAGCTTAAATACATTTACACAAGAAATAAACAGCTTCAGCCACAAACCTTTGACCGTTACCATTATCTTGTTGATGTTGGTGAGAATGAAAAAGGTGCTTATATTGAGTATGTTATGGTTTATGATAAGCTTTTTGACCCACTTGTAAGACTTGTTTATATCCTTGCAGTATTGGGAATTTTAGGTTACATCTTCTATTTATTCACAAACGGTGCTTTAAGTAAGGTTTCTTCTGTAGTTTTAAGCGGACTTATTGTGCTTACAGTAGCCCTTGTCTTTAAAAAGCCAAAGGAAACAGCAGAGGAATGTAAAAAAGCAGAAGATTTATTCAAAAAACTTATTAATGAAATCCAATAATTGTTGACAAAATCGAGTTAATATTGTATCATAATATTACATTAATACTTTAACTGACTAAAAAGGAGTAGTTATTATGAAAATGAAGAAAATTCTTGCTGTCCTTATGGCAGTACTTATGGTTGCTCTTGTGTTTACTGCATGTGGCGGTAACGAAGCAAAGCTTGTTGTTGCTGAAGCTGGTTCAGCAGGTGAAGAGGTTATGAATACTGACGAATATTTCGCAGATGCTACAAAGACACCTGTTGATACAATGGCTAAGGCTCTTATGGAAGTTAAGTCAGGTACAGCTGATATGGCTGTTGTTGACTATGTTATGTCAATCGGTTCAATCGGTGAAGGTACTGACTATGCTGACCTTAAACTCGTTGAAGATGTTTCTTTCTCACCTGAAGAATACGGTATCGCATTCAGAAAGGGTTCAGACGCTGTTAACTATGTAAATAAGGCTATCAATGAGCTCAAGGCTGACGGTACTCTTGCTGAAATCGCTGCAAAGTATAAGCTTCAGGACCTTCTTCTCGGTGACGGTACTGCTGAAGAGGTTAAGGCTGAAGAGTCTGACTGGGAATACATTAAGGCTAAGGGTAAGCTTGTTGTTGGTATCACACTCTTTGCTCCAATGAACTACAATGATGAAAACGGTGAACTCATCGGTTTCGAAACAGAATTTGCAAAGGCTGTTGGTGCTAAGCTCGGTCTTGAGGTTGAATTCCAGGTAATCGATTGGAACTCAAAGGAAACAGAACTTGCAAGTAAGAATATTGACTGCATCTGGAACGGTATGACAATTACTGAAGAAAGAAAAGAAAATATGCAGATTTCAATTCCTTACATGGAAAATAAACAGGTAGTCGTTGTTAAGGCTGACTAATTTAGGAGTTTAATTAATGTCATTTGTACAGGTTAGCCTTGCGTTATTAGAAGGCTTTTTACAGAATTGCTACCTTTTTGGTGCAACATTGTTATTGGCATTGCCCTTGGGACTTGTTATTTCATTAGGCTCAATGTCAAAATTCAAACCATTAAAATTTATTACAAAAGCATTTGTCTGGGTCATCAGAGGTACGCCTCTGATGCTCCAGCTTTTTGTGGTCTTTTATGTTCCGGGGCTTGTGTTTAATACACCTATGAAATCCCGTATGACTGCAGCACTTATTGCTTTTGTTATTAACTACGCTGCATATTTTTCAGAAATATACAGAGGTGGTATTGAGTCTATTCCAAAGGGACAGTATGAGGCAGGTCAGGTTCTTGGAATGACAAAAACACAGATATTCTTTAAGGTTGTTTTAATGCAGGTTGTAAAACGAATCCTTCCACCAATGAGTAATGAAATAATCACTCTTGTTAAGGATACTTCACTTGCTCGAGTTATCGCTGTTTCTGAAATTCTTATGGAAGCAACTGATTTCTCAAGTCAGGGTCTTATCTGGCCATTGTTCTACACAGCATTGTTCTTCCTTGCATTCTGTGGTGGTCTTACATTGTTATTCAACTATATTGAAAAGAAATTTGATTATTATCGAGGTTAATTATGTCTATATTAAAGGTAGAAAATATTAAAAAAAGCTTCGGTAATGTCGAAGTTTTAAAGGATATCAGCTTTTCACTCGAAAAGGGTGAGGTTTTATCAATTATCGGTTCTTCAGGTAGTGGTAAAACAACATTGTTAAGATGTCTTAATTTCCTTGAATTTGCTGAAAATGGTAAAATTATTGTTGATGATGAGGAGCTTGTTGATTTCGCATTACACGATAAGCAGAATGATGAAGCACTCCGTCAGAAACGACTTAATTTCGGTCTTGTTTTCCAGTCCTTTAACCTTTTTCCACAGTATAATATCCTTAAAAATCTTACACTTGCTGTTGAATTGCTTGAGGGTGTTAAGAAAAAGGATAAGGAAAAGCTTCAGGAAATCAATAACAGAGCAATGGATTTGCTAAAAAGAGTTGGTCTTGAGGATAAGGTTTACGCTTACCCTTGTGAGCTTTCAGGTGGTCAGCAGCAGCGTGTTGCAATTGCACGTGCATTAATGCTTTCACCTAAAATTCTTTGCTTTGACGAGCCTACAAGTGCTCTTGACCCCGAGCTTACAGGTGAAGTGCTTCGTGTAATCCGTGAGCTTCGTGACGGTAATACAACAATGATTATTGTTACTCACGAAATGAACTTTGCGAAGAATGTTTCTGATAAGGTTATTTTTATGGCTGACGGAATTATTGAAGAGGTGGGTGCTCCTGCTCAAATTTTTGATAATCCAAAGAGTCCTCGCTTAAAGGAATTCTTAAGCTCATCTTTAAAAGATTAATTTTTAAATCCTTCGTTTTTACGGAGGATTTTTTCTTGTATTTATTGTTTTTTTATGTTAATATGTTTTTGGTGATGATTATGAAAAAATTTATTTCAATATTTTTAACATTAACTGTATTACTATTATCATTTTCAGTTTCTGCATTTGCAAACGACCCTGTAACACTTTCAATTCAAAATGAAAAGGTTTATGCAGGGGATACCTTTACTGTAAATGTGTTTATCAGCGATAATTCACAGGTAAGTGGTGCAGTAATTGATATTAACTATGATAAAAATATGCTTGAATTCGTTTCTGCAAAGGAAGGCGGAATTCTTGATACAAAGGCAAATATAAGCATCAGAAACATCAAAAACGATAAGTCTTATGTCCGTTTTACTTATATGTCAGGCTCTTCTGCTATCGATTCTGAAGGAATTCTTTTTACAGTTACATTCAAAGCACTTGAAACTGCAAAGGGTAAAACAAACCTTGAAATTACAGTTCCTAATCCTGCTGATTTTGTTAACAGCAGCCTTGAAAAGCTTGAATATAAAACAGAAAATGCTGAAATTGTAGTCCTTGATAATATATCAATCGAAACAACAGAATCCACAACTGCAGAAACTACAACAAATGAGGAAAAAACAGAGGCAACAGAAACAGAAACAAATGAACCAATAATCACAATTGGTGCTGAAGATAATGATAAGGACAACACAAAAACATTGTTAATTGTTTTATTGCTTGTTGGTGTTGCATTAATCCTTATAGGTACAGCCTTTGTAATTAAAAAGAAAAAGTAGTCATACAAATAGAAAAGCCCCGGATTGCTCAATACAATCTGGGGCAATTTTTTATTTAACTTTAATTACATAATAATTCTTACTACAAGAATTACTGTATTTACAACGTTACTTACGAGATATTTAACCTTTGAAATTGTGTATGGCTTTGTCCATTCCCATTCGTCAGGCTGAATATAAAGGTCAGTAAGATATGGTGCATCTTCACTTGGTTCAAGGAATGCTTTTGTTTTCATTTTAACATTCATAATATTGCGACATGCTTCACGAAGAGCAGTACCAAAACCGATTGGGTCGTTATAATAAGCTTTTGTCATTTCAATTTTATGTGAAGGCATACTAAGAAGCCAAAGACCTGTAAGCATTGTGTCGTTACCGTTATAAACAGCAACTGCAGGACTCATATATCCTGAGCCTGTCATATTACTTGAATAGTCAGAAACAACATATCCTGTGTAGCCCCATTCAGTTCTTAAAAGGTCATTAAGAAGCTCTGAACAGCCACCACACCAATCAGTGCCAAGACGGTTATATGCTGACATAATACCGTCACTTCCACCTTCTTTTACAGGGATTTCAAATGCTTTAAGATAAATTTCTCGTAAAGTCTGTTCATCACACCAAGTAAAAATACCGTTACGATGTGATTCCTGCTCGTTTAATACAAAGTGCTTGATTGTTGTAATAAGTCCCTCTGATTTTGCGCCTGCAACAATGCTCTTTGACATTCTACCAGCAATTATAGGGTCTTCAGAGAAATATTCAAAGTTTCTTCCGCCCATTGGATTTCTATGAAGATTTGCACCTGGGGCATACCAGATATCTGTTTCCATAGCATCAGCTTCAATACCTGCACTCTGACCCATTTTAAACGCTAAATCATCATTCCATGAACAAGCAATTGCAGTAGCACAAGGATATGCAGTACCACAATCAAAATATGTCTGACCGTGTGCACCCTTAACACAAGAAGGACCATCGTTATCATATGTTTTTGGAACACCGAGTCTGTCAATTCCCTGAGTTTCATATCCACTGTGAGCAACAAGTGTAATCATTTCATCAAGAGTTAACTGGTCAAGGAATTTGTCCATAAGCTCAGGGTTTTCATAAACATCCTGAAGCATAATAGTTTCTTCGTATTTTACACCTATTTTTGGTGCTTCACCCTCTGTAACAGGAGCAGGGAGTTGGTCAGGGTTAAGGATTTCGTCAGTTGCAGTAAGCTGTCTTGCAACAGGGTATGTGCCATCAGCATCATTTCTTGAAAGGATTGTATAATCACTGTATGCAAAATCGAAAAGATTCTTGATTTCATTGCCTGATACACTGTCATTTTTTACAACAATATCTTCCTTAACTGTATAAGTAAATGAATCAATATGCTCACGGACATTTTCACCAAGGATAATTTTATAATCGCCCTTTTCAAGGATATAAGCTTCACGATTATCCTTGTCATAAGACATCATATCACTTATTTTGAATTCAACTGTAACAATTTCATTTTCATCTGGCTGAAGAAGTGATGTCTTATCATAACCACCGAGACAAATTGCACTTTTTTCAATTCCACCCTCAGTATATGGAGCACTATAATAAATCTGTACAGTTTCCTTACCTGCAACATCACCTGTATTTGTAACCTTAACATCAACGCTTATAGTATCTGCATTAATCTTGTGAGAAACAATTTCTTTAGTAAATGTTGTATATGAAAGACCGTAACCAAAAGGATATTGAACCTTATCCTTTGCAAAGGTCTCAAAATAACGATAACCTATGTAAATGCCTTCAAGATACTCAACGTAATATCCGCCACCGTCATATTCATAAGTGCCAAAGCACTCACTTGACGGATGGTCATAAACGCTGTATGCAATAGTATCTGTAAGTCTGCCTGATGGATTTACTTCACCATTTAACATCTGTGCAACTGCTCTCATACCGAATTCACCCGGAATCCATATCATAGCAGCAGCCTTAATGCTATCGTATTCTTCAAGCCAACCCATTTCCATAACATTACCTGTGTTAAAGAGGATAATAACATTACTGAATGATGATGTAACCTTTTCTACAAGATTCTTTTCTTCTGCAGAAAGAGTAAGTACATCTGCAGGAATATCTGCAGTTTCTCTGCTTGTACGACTAATCATAATGATAGCAGTATCAGAAAAATTAACAGCATTAGTCATTATTTCATCAGTTAATTTTTCTGTTGGCATTTCATCAAGTGAATTTCCTGCAAGAACTAACTGAAGAAGATTATTTACAACAGTATTACTTGTTTTTGGAGTTTCGTTTCCGCTACATTCTTTTTCATAAAGTGAACGAAGCTCTTTATTGTAATTAATATTATATTCATCAAGTGCTTCATAAAAGGTGACAGGGTCATCAGTTGTAATAGCACCTGAACCTGCACCACCTAAAAATGGTACAACAGAGCCTGCACCAAAAATATTTACCTTTTTATCATTTAAAGGCAAAACATTATCTTCATTTTTAAGAAGTACAATACCTTCTTGTTCAAGCTCAACTGCAACCTGACTTGACATTTCAATTATTTCAGCAGGAATATTTCCACTGACAGCAAAAGCACTAATTGAAAAGCAAGAGAGGAGCATTACAATTGACGTAATAACAGCAATTGACTTTTTCATAATAAATTCTCCTGTATTTCAATTATTTTAATGGCTCAAAATCATCTGCACCGTGCTTACAAAGAGGACAAACGAAATCTTCAGGTAATTCATCACCCTCATATACGTAACCGCAGATTTTACAAACAAAACCTTTTTTCTTAGGTGCTTCAGGCTTTTGCTTGATGTTATCAAAATAATATTGATATGTTGCAGATGGTACATCAGACAATGTTTCTGCCTCAGTTACATCAGCAATAAACAAAATGTGACTTCCACAGTCAATCATTTCAGTAACAGAACAAGAAATATAAGCATTAGTGCCTTCACAGATGAAAAATGTTCCGTTTTCAGTTCTGTAATGGTCATTATGTCCTGCAAATTTATCAGTATCTCTGCCACTTGCAAAGCCAAATCTCTTAAACATATCAAAAGTAGCGTCTTGAGAAATTACAGAAACAGTAAACTTTTTAGTTCTTTCAATCATCTCGCAAGTATAATTTGCCTTGTTAACTGCGATTGTCATTCTTTTAGGATTATCAGTAACCTGACCTGCTGTATTTATAATGCAACCGTTATCCTTTCCGTTTTCAGTTGCAGTAAGCACAAAAAGTCCGTAGCTTAACTTAAACATTGCTTCATTTCTTATCATAAAATCAACTCCTTAATGGAAATTATAGCATACTTAAATATAAAAGTGC
Source organism: Clostridiaceae bacterium (assembly GCA_904501895.1). GTDB lineage: Bacteria > Bacillota > Clostridia > Oscillospirales > Acutalibacteraceae > Fimenecus. The sequence goes on along the minus strand of CAJGCX010000014.1, from coordinate 4,536 downwards.
AATGTTATTTTTTTAACACTTTACAATTTTCTAATTTAATTGACAAAAGCGTTAAAATATGGTATCTTCTTTATATATTTATTGTGTGTTGTAGTCTATACAATATACAGAAAAAGGAGATGTAAAAATGAAAAGAAGGTTTAGCGTTAAAACCACAGTTGCTATTGCAATTTCAGTTTTACTTATTGCAAGTATGGCTATTTTTGCTTTCGCAAGTGATGGTGAAGCTACAGTAAAGATGATTGATTGCTCTTCTTGTGAGGGTGCAGGATTTACTGCAGTTTGTGAAAATTGTGAGGGTACAAATCTCACTTGTGCTGACTGCTCAACTGCTACAAATGCTTGTGGTGATTGTGGTGGATCAGGTCAGGTTGAAGCTCCATCAAGATTTTATGCAACAATCTGGTCATTGCTTCCACCTATAATTGCTATCGGTCTTGCTCTTATCACAAAGGAAGTTTATTCTTCACTCTTTGTTGGTATCGTTGTTGGTGGTTTGCTTTATTCAGAAGGCAATTTTGAGGGCACAATCACTCACGTATTCAGCGATGGTTTCGTAGCAAATATTGCTGATTCATACAATATGGGTATTATCATATTCCTTATTGTTCTCGGTGCAATGGTTTCAATGATGAATAAAGCAGGTGGTTCTGCTGCATTTGGTCGTTGGGCATCAAAGCATATTAAAACAAGAGTTGGTGCACAGCTCGCTACTGTTTTCTTCGGTTGTCTTATCTTCATTGACGACTATTTCAACTGCCTTACAGTAGGTTCTGTTATGAGACCTGTTACAGACAGTCATAAGGTTTCACGTGCAAAGCTTGCATACCTTATTGACGCTACTGCAGCACCTGTTTGTATTATTGCTCCTGTTTCTTCTTGGGCAGCAGCAGTTGCAGGCTTCGTTGCTGAAGAAGAAGTTAGTGGATTCCAGCTTTTCCTCAATGCTATTCCATATAACTTCTATGCACTTCTTACAATCGTAATGATGATTACAATTACTGTTATGAAGTTCGATTACGGTAAGATGAAGCTTCACGAAGCAAACGCTATGAACGGTGACCTTTTCACAAGTGATGCAGAAAGCTTTAAGGATTCAACAGACAATACAAATGTTAATCCAAAGGGCAGAGTTCTTGACCTTATTGTTCCTGTTGTAGCACTTATTATTGCTTGCGTTATCGGTCTTATCTATTCAGGTGGCTTCTTCGATGCAACAAGCAGCTCATTCCACAACATTGTTGAAGCATTCTCATGTGCTGACGCTTCTGTTGGTCTTCTCTATGGCTCATTCATCACACTTATCCTTGCAGTTGCATACTTTATGATTCGTCGTGTAATTTCATTCAAGGATTGTATGGATTCAATTCCTGACGGCTTTAAGGCAATGGTTCCTGCTATTATGATTCTTGCTTGTGCATGGACTCTTAAGGCAATGACAGACAGCCTTGGTGCAAAGGCATTTATCGCAGGTATTGTTGAAACAACAGCAGGTTCATTTGAAAACTTCCTTCCTGCAGTTATTTTCCTTATTGCAGTTGGACTTTCATTTGCAACAGGTACATCATGGGGTACATTCGGTATTCTCATTCCTCTTGTTCTTGCAGTATTCCCATACAGCAGCGGTCCTATTTCTGTTATCGCTATTTCTGCTTGTATGGCAGGTGCTGTTTGCGGTGACCACTGTTCACCAATTTCAGATACAACAATTATGGCAAGTGCAGGTAGCCAGAGTAATCACCTTAACCACGTTTCAACTCAGCTTCCATACGCTATGACAGTTGCAGGTGTTTCATTTGTAACTTATGTTATCGCAGGCTTTGTACAGAAGGCATATATTGCTCTTCCAATCGGTATTCTCCTTATGATTGGAACACTCTTTATTATCAAAGCTGCATCAAAGAAAAAGGCATAATTAGTCCTTTATAAAAATTAAGTCCCTTTACCAATTTGGTAAGGGGACATTTTTTTGCTTTAAAATTTTAACCATTCGTCACTGAAGGCATCTGATGGCATATTCCAAGCACCACGAGGGGATAATGAAACAGTACCGACTGCAGGACCGTCAGGCATACACGAGCGCTTGAACTGATTATTGAAAAATCTTCTCACAAAAATTGTAAGCCATTTTCTCAATTCATCTTCTGTGTATTTTCCACTGAAATTATCTATTGCCATTGTGAGCATTTCCTCAGGAGATTTGTTCTTTCTAATAAAATAATAGATAAAGAAATCGTGCACCTCATAAGGACCAAGCGTAGTTTCCGTTTTTTGCTCCATTTTGCCGTTTTTATCCGGTGGTAGTAGTTCAGGACTAACAGGAGTGTTAACAACGCTGTAGAGGATTTCTGACACATTCTCGTCACTGCTGTCTGCAACATACTTCACAAGATGTCGCATAAGTGTTTTCGGAATAGAACCGTTAACGCCGTACATACTCATATGGTCACCGTTATAAGTGCACCAACCAAGTGCCAATTCACTCAAATCTCCCGTACCCACAACAATAGCACCGATTTTATTGGCATAATCCATAAGAATCTGTGTTCTTTCTCTTGCCTGAGTATTTTCATAGGTCACATCGTGAATATCAACATCGTGACCAATGTCCTTAAAATGCTGTAAGCTTGCTTCCTTAACGTTAATTTCCATAAGTGTAGCACCAACATATTTAACAAGGTTACAAGCGTTAGTGTATGTCAAATCAGTTGTACCAAAGCCCGGCATTGTGATACAAATAAGGTTTTCTACAGGTAAATCAAGCTTTTTCAAGGCATCAACACAAACGAGTAAAGCGTGAGTTGAATCAAGACCACCTGAAATACCAAGAACAAGCTTTTCACAATGAATATGCTTCATTCTTTTTGCAAGGCCTGTACTCTGAATCTTGAGTATTTCCTCACATCTCCTGTTACATTCTTCCACATCAGACGGAATAAAAGGATTACCGTCAAGCTTCAAAACCTTTGATTTAACAAAATCGATTTTATCAACTGTTTTTGATTGAGGAGCTTCAATTTCACTTATAATAATTTCAGTATCTAATGAAAATCTCTCTGCTTCAGCAAGAATTTCACCATTTACAGCGTGGATACACTCACCTGAATAAACAAAATCAGTTGTTGACTCATTTGCACCTGCAAAAGCGCTGAAATAAGCACAATTTCTCTGGCTTGTATATGCTTCAATAAATGACTTGTAATTATCATATTTTGTAACGAGAGCAGGGGAGGCACCGATATTTATTACCACATCAGAATTGTAATTTTCATAGTAAATATCGTCACCAACAGCAATGTCAAATGATGCATCTATACTTTCAACTTCAAAACCCTCTGAAAACCATCTTAATTCATTTGTTGAAAGATGCTTTTTAGAAATGATTTCGACAATTTCACCCTTAAAAATATGAATTGCACAGTTATAAAGCCTGTCATTTTCCTTTAAAGGTGAGCCGATAATAATATGTGAATTGTACTCCTTTGAATATTCAACCAATGACTCAACAGCGTTTTTACAAGCATTAATCAATGTTTTATGGTTAAATAAATCACCACAAGTACATCCTGAAATGCATAATTCAGGAAAAACGACCATATCCAAAGCCTTTTCCTTTAAGCTATCAAGAATTCCTATAATCTCATTATAGTTTTTTGTAGGACAACCAACATAAATTTTAGGTGAAACTGATGCAACCTTCATAATATTACCTCTGTCAGAATTTTCTTATAATATTATATAACAAAATTACTGTATAATCAACAAAAATATAGGGCTATCACTCGGATAGCCCATAAATTTTATTTCTTAACGTTTTTGAGTACTTCAATATAAGCCTTGATTGCTTCAACACAACCGTCAAAGCCTAAATCAGCACTGTTAAGGCACAAGTCATAGTTTCTTGCATTGTCCCATTCACGGCAAGTGTAATAATGATAAAATTCACTACGGTGCTTGTCGATTTTACGGATTCTCTTGTCTGCATCCTTTTCATTCATTGCAAACATATCCATAATTGTTTCAACACAAACCTCGTGTGGTGCCCAGATGAAAACCTTAATTACATTATCATTATCCTTTAAAATATAGTCAGCACAACGACCAACAATAATGCAAGATTCCTTTTCAGCAAGAGCCTTGATAATCTTTGCCTGATAGTTAAAAAGATTTTCCTTTGATGTGAATTTACTGTCCTCAGGAGGAATTATTCCACCTGTATATTGTTTAGTTGAAGAATCAAATAAACCAACACTGACTTCTTCGTCATATTTCTGGAAAAGTCCAAGATTTATACCGCTGTCGTCAGATGCCATATAGAGAATTTCACGGTCATAAAAGGGGATATTAAGCTCCTTTGAGAGCATTTTGCCAACAGTTCTACCACCGCTACCGTAACCACGAGCAATTGTAATAACGATTTTTTTATCCATTACTTTGACCACCTTTCAAGGTTTATTCACTAAGATATGCTTTCTTAACTGATTCGTCGTTTAAAAGGTCCTTTGCATCGCCTGAGAGAACAATGTTACCTGTTTC
>CAJGCX010000013.1 GCA_904501895.1 Clostridiaceae bacterium | reverse complement strand
CCGTCAGCAGCTTTGTATGTATCGTAACAAGAGTTAGAAACAAGGTTATGATTAGAAAGCATAACACCTTTTCTTTCTCCTGTTGTACCTGATGTGTATATAATCAAAGCACATTCATAAGGGTCAATTTCAACATCTGAAAGGTAAGCGTACTGTGAATCAGCAGAATATGTCTTGAATATATTGTCAAACCAATGCCAGTCACCTAATGACACAACCTGACGGATACCTTTATATGTTTTCTGAATTTCTTCAGCTTTCTGGAGGAATTCCTCTTCGCAGAAAAGCATCTGTATATCAGCATCATTAAAAAGCATACAAGCTTCTTCAACAGATATATTCGGGTCAAAAGGCACAACAACATTACCGCTACAAATCATACCTGTAAGGCAAGCAATGTATTCGTAACTTGTTTTTCCTATAAATGCAATGTGCATTTTTTCCTTCTCAATAGTTTTTATGTATCTGCTGACAGCAAAACAATCCTCACGGAAATCTGAAAAGCTTTTGCTCTGAATTTTATCATCACGGACAAATCTGCAGTAATCCTTTTTATCATATTTTTCAGCGGCAAACTGAACAAGATTTTTTATAGTGGAAATTTGTGTGCTCATAACAAAATATAAAACCTTTCATTTTTATACAAGTATATAACAAATAAAACCATATAAAACAACAAAACAAGAGAAAATGTTGACTAAATGGCGTTATTTTGACAGTTGTCAAAGAGATTTTATAGCATAGTTTGACATTTGTCAAGGAAATTGAGGCAAGTTTTACACTTTTGCAAATTTGTCAGTTTTTTTCTTTAATATATTGAAGTCTTATAAAAAAGGTTGTATAATTAGGGGAAAGAAAAGCCAAAGGGGAATGACTTATGGGTAAAAAAATAATGGCTGTAATTATATCAATTGTTCTTGCATTTTCAGTTGTGGGATTTCCTGCTGCAGCGTGTGTGCAGATTGAAAGTGCAAATATTGAAAATCTGTTTTATATGAGCGTTGATACTCTTATTCACAGAATTCTCACAGTTCTCAATGTTTTCTGGCCGGGTTATGACGGTGACTGGGACAAAATTGACGAATATGAGTCAGAGAATTTTTATAAGGGTGAGTCAGAGTTTGACAAAAAGGTAACTGCAGATTCAGAGTGGTCATTGGGCTATGCTGGTGCTTCACTTCTTGAAGGCCTTGACATAATGAACGGTGAATATTTCCTTGCAGGCTCACTTGAGGTTTTTGAGGGCAGAGTGCCACAGAAAATCAACGATGACCAGAGAGTAAGGGTTTATGCTATCAGTGACGGTGTAAGCGGAATTGCTGTTCAGGCTGTTATTGACGGCTTCGGTATTTCTCGTGGTGATGTTCAGACAATCCGTGCAAGAGTTGCAGAAGCTGTTAAGTCAGAGGGCTATAACATCGTAAGCCTTGATGTATCTGCACTTCATCAGCATTCTTGTATCGACACTCTCGGTATGAATATTCCTCTTTTAGCAGGACTTGTTATTAATACAAGCAACGCTGCCCTTGGTGGTCTTCTTGATAAGTACAAGGTTTTAAAGAATCAGCAGTTTATGGATAACCTTTTTGATAAAACAACTGATTGTGTCGTAAGTGCTATTGAAAATATGGAATCAGGTGACCTTTACTACGGCTACACAAATGTAAAGGAATATATGCGTGATGCACGTGACCCTTGGTCATTTGACGAAAATCTTCACAGACTTCGTTTTGTACCTGATGACGGTGGTCGTGAAACTTGGATTTTACAGGGCTCAATGCACTGTACAGGTATGGGCGCAGGTCCTGATGAATTAACTGCTGACTATCCATACTACATTGAAAAGGCAATTAACGAAAAAGCAAAGGCTAACGTGGTTTATGTTATCGGTGCTGAGCTTGCAATAAGACAGGAAAAAGACCTTACTAATAAGGACGATGCAACTGATATTGAGAATATCGAGGCTTATGGCTATGCTCTTGCTGATAAGGTTATGAAAATTAAGAATGACATTAAGCTTCAGCCTGTTCTCAACGTGGCACACAAGGAAGTTTATCTTGATGTTGACAACGGAATTTTAACTCTTGCTGCTCGTGAGGATATTCTCAATGCTGTAATTGTAAAAGATGGCTTCAAGTACGTTATGATTACTGAAATCGGATATATGGAGCTTGGTAACAAGGTTGGAATCTTTATGTGTCCTGGTGAATTTGACCCAATGCTTATCTTCGGTGGTCCTGAATCAGGTGAAGCAGCATGGAAGGGTGAAAGCTGGGATTACGCTCCTGTAAAGGATTTTACAGATGCAAAATACATAATGGTTTATGGTCTTTGTAATGACCAGGCAGGATATGTTCTTCGTGATAATGAGTATCACTCACTTATCGGTGAAAATGAAGAGGTAAATATTGTTAGCAGAAGTGCAGGTGCAGTTTTTGTAACAGGCTTTGAGGAACTTTTAGCTTCTGTAAAGTAAACTGTTGACAATTAGTGGAAAAAGTTGTAGTATGAGCACATAAAATATACTCAGATTTCCCAGGAGGTTTGTGTTATGAAAAAGATAGTTGCAATTCTTTTAGTATTATCAATGATGTTCGCATTTGTTGCTTGCAAAAACGATGAGAATATTGACCCGACAGAAACTAATCCAGAAGTTCAGACTGATGACCAGGCTGCGAATTCAGATGACGTTGAGCCTGAGGTTTCAACTGATGAGGATGCTTCAAATGAGGAATCAACAACAGGTGATGCTGAAGAGCCTTCAACAGATAAAAACACAGAAAAAGAGGAAGAAACAGAAACAGTTACTTCAAAGCCTCTTTCTGATGACCCTGCAGAATGGTCAAAGGATGAAATCGTTGCTTTCTACAAGCAGGCTGCAGTAAAGAGTCATCCGACTGCAAAATCATCACAGACAATGGTGCTTAATAAGCTTGTTGTTAATGACGGTGACGGCGCACTTAACTTTTTCCTTAATATGATTAAGCCTGTTATTGATACTGCGCTTAAGAATAATACAACATCATACAACGGACTTACAGGTGGCTTTACAAAGCTTGTACCATCAGATGTAAAGAGTGCAAAGGCATATAAGCAGGGTAAATATACAGTTATCGAATTGACAATGGTTGAACAGACTGACGGTCTTTACGGTGATGCACAGGAGGGTACTGTTGGTCACGCTATCAATGTTTTAGGCAATGTTGCTGATGCTGTTGAGCAATTCCCTGACTTTGACATTAAGTACAAGGAAGCAGATATTAAGGTGCATTATACTGAGCCAACCGTTAAGGTAAGAATCAATGACAAGGGTATTATCGAAAAAGGCACATGGAGATATGTTTCTGACATTTATATCAGACACCTTGAGGTCAGCGGTATTATGATTAACAAGGCGGACGCTGAAATCGAATACGTAATCGTTGTCGGTGGCGGATTTTAAAAATACAAAATTATATGGGCGGTTTTGAACTGCCCATTTTTTTTATGTAATATGATGAATTTGTTATTTTCTTAACAAAATTCCTTGACATAAATTTGATATTTTTATATACTTATATTATTGAGATTATGCTCAAAAATAGAGAAGGATGTGTTTGTATGAATCCACAGTATGAATCATTATTTACTCCTTGGAAAATTGGTAATGTTGAAATCAAAAACAGAATAGTTATGTGCCCAATGGGTGGTACATCTCTTTTCGGTTGGTTTGAGCTTGGCGGTTGCCATTTTGATAAGGAAGCAGCAAAGCTTTTTCTTGAAAGAGCTAACAATAACGTTGGTCTTATCATTCCTGGTATTGCACCACTTCGTGATACCTTCTGGGGAAAATGGCTTTGGCAGAATCCTAAAATGTTCGAAGAACTTAAGGAGTTTATGGACGAAATCCATAAGACAGGTGCAAAGTTATTTGTTCAGCTTACAGCCGGTATGGGTAGAAGCTGGGCTATTACAGAGCTTGTAGCACCTCTCCACAGAAATAAATTTACTCGTGCTCTTGTTAAGCCTATTCTTGATACATCTCATGAGTTGGCTTGTCCAAGCCCACAGCCTGCTCGTTGGGCTCCTGATATTATCTGTCCTGAAATGACAAAGGAACAGATTCACGAGATTATCGAAGCATTTGCAAAGACAGCAAAGCTCTGTCGTGATGCAGGTGTTGACGGTGTTGAAGTTCACGCTGTTCACGAAGGTTATCTTCTTGACCAGTTTGCTATTGAATTCTTCAATAAGCGTACTGACGAATACGGCGGAAGCTTTGAAAACAGATATCGTTTTGCAGTTGAGGTTGTTAAGGCAATCAAGGGTGCTTGTGGTGACGATTATCCTGTTTCTCTCCGTTATTCAGTTGAGTCAAAGATGAAGGGCTTCTGCGAGGGTGCAATGCCTGGTGAAGAATACACAGAGGTTGGCCGTAATATGGAAGAGTCAGAAAAGGCTGCAAAGTATCTTCAGGATGCAGGCTACGATATGCTCAATGCTGATAACGGTACATACGACTCTTGGTACTGGGCACATCCACCAATGTATATGCCACAGAACTGTAACCTTGAGGATGTTGCTCACATTAAGAAGTTCGTTGATATTCCTGTTGTTTGTGCAGGTAGAATGGAACCTGATGCTGGTGCTAAGGCAATTTCAGAAGGCAAAATCGACGGTGTTGGTGTTGCTCGTCAGTTCCTTACAGACCCTGAATGGATTACAAAGATTATTGAAGACAGAGTAGAAGAAATCAAGCCTTGTATCTGCTGTCACGCAGGTTGCTTTAACTTCTCAACATCAAAGGGTCACGCTAATACTCAGGACCTTACTGATACAATGGGACTTTCTCGTTGTGCTCTTAACCCTAAGACAATGCAGTCAAAGAAATATAACATCAAGCCTGCTAAGAAGAGCAAGAAGATTGCTGTTATCGGTGGCGGTATCGGTGGTATGGAAGCTGCTATGGTTTGTGCACAGCGTGGTCATAAGGTTGACCTTTATGAAAAGAGCGACGTACTCGGTGGTGTGTTTATCGCTGCAGCTGCTCCATCATATAAGGAAAAGGACCGTGACCTTATTGCATGGTACAATCGTGAAATCAAGCTTTACGATTCAATTACAATCCATATGAATACAGAGGTTAAGGATATTGCTTCTCTTAATGCTGACGAGGTAATCGTTGCAACAGGTTCAGTTGCAAATAAGATTCCTGTTAAGGGTGCTGAAAATGCTATTGAAGCAATTGACTTCCTTTTAGGCAACAAGACTGTTGGTGACAATGTTGTAGTTGTTGGTGGTGGTCTTACAGGCTGTGAAATCGCTTATGAGCTTTACCTTCAGGGTAAGAAGCCTGTAATCGTTGAAATGCAGGATGACCTTATTACAACTCCTGGTGTTGCTCTTGCAAACACAAGCTATCTTCGTGATTTCTTCAAGGCAAATAATGTTCCTGTTTATCTTGAAAGCAGAACAACAGAAATCACAGATTCAAGTGTTTCAATTCAGACAAAGGATGGCAAGACAGTAACTGTTCCTGCTGACAGCGTTGTTCTTTCAGTTGGTTACAAGCCTGCTCCATTGTTCGAAAAATCAAAGCACGTTCATGTTATCGGTGACGCACAGAAGGTTGGTAATCTTCGTACAGTTATCTGGGGCGCTTGGGACGTTGCAATGAAGTTATAATTCAATAAATATAAGGAGATGCTTCTTACGAAGTGTCTCCTTTTTTTTGAATCAATTATATATATTATTTTTATTATTATTTTTATATTATTTTTAGATATGAAAATAGGGTATGGTCGCTCCTAAAATAAGCTATGGTTATAAATTGGAGATTATCAGGAAACTTACAATGTTCGCAATTCTACATACAATTACAACGGACAGACGAGGTGCCTCTGATAAATTATAATTCAAACAATAAAAACTGCCTTGTGGTGTTCAAGGCAGTTTATGTATTTATAAGTATCTGTTAATGAATTTTTCAACTGAGCTCCAGTATAATTCAGGGTCAGTAAGTGAGTTTCTTGCATGTGGTGAATTTGCGATTGTAACCTTTTCCTTTTCGCTTGCACAGGCTTCATAATTTCTATCAAGCATTTCATAAGGTACAAAGGTATCCTTGTCACCATGGATGAAAATTGTAGGTGTTTTAGACTTTTTCAACTGTTCAATTGATGACGCCTTTTTGAAATTGAAGCCGGAGCACAACTGGTTGACAGTGTTCATACTGTCAAGGAATGGAAATGCCGGTAATTTGAAATTGTTTCTGATTTTGTTGTCAAAAATATCCCAGACAGATGTGAAACCACAGTCAGCAACAGCAACCTTAACGTTGTCAGGTAAATCCTCACCGGTAGCCATCATAGTAGTTGCAGAACCCATTGACTCACCGTGAAGCACGATTTTGCAATCAGGATAATTTTCAACAATAAAGTTAATCCAGTCAATAACGTCAAGTCTGTCCTTCCAACCCATTGTAATAAGCGGTGATTCGCTTTCAGCGTGACCGTTAAGTGAAGGAGTCAGTACATTATATCCTAAATCGTGATAATGTTTTACATAAACGCCCATTCCCCGAGGGCTTGATGTATATCCATGAATAACAAGCACAAAAACATTGCTTTCTTTTTCAGCTAAAAGTAAGTTTGCGTGTAATATTTTATTAAAATTAGTTGATTTGATTGCAAGGGCTTCTTTCGGGATTTCGTCAAACCATTTTATACCTTCTTTTTTTAATGCATCAATACGGATACGCTCTTCATCAGGTTCTTTAGGCTTTCCACTTGCGATTTTAGCAACAAAAGGTCTGTTGAGGCCACTTCGTGTCAAGGTGAAATAGTAAATGAATGAACCGATTGCCATGTAAGCGACACCTGCTGTTGTGCCGACAATAGCACCCGTTTTCAAAAGGTTTTTAGTTGTTTTTTTCATAAAAACATCCCTCCCTATAATCATTTTACAACATAATAAAGACCTTGTCTATTCTTTTTTTACTTAATCAATAAAATTTGCAATAAGTGTTGTTTTATGACAAATTTTCTGTTAAAATAAATAAAAATCATATATCAAGAGGATGTTTTATATGAGTAAAGAATTTACAGTTATGAAAACAGCACTTTTTGGTGGCTTTAAAAAATCAGATGTATTAGCACTTGTTGAGGAACTTCAGGCTGAAACTGCTGAAACAAAAGAAGCACTTGATTCAAAGCGTGAAGAGGCACTTGAACTTAAAAACAAGATTGAAGAGCTTGAAGAAAAGCTTGAGGAATTAACAGTTGTTAACGAAAAGCTTCAAGAAAAGGAAAATGAAATCGAAGAGCTTAATAAAAAGCTTGAAGAAGTACTTCTTGAAAACAAGCAGTTAAGTGAAAAAAGCGTTGAGTTTGATGAAAAGAGTGAAAAGCTAAAGCGTGCTGAAAAGCAGATTGGCGCTGCGTACATTGATGCTCGTCGTTATTCTGATGACCTTGTTGAAAATGCAAGAAGTAAGGCAAAGGATATCGGTGCTTTTGCTTCACAGGATATTAAGCGTGAGGCTGCTGAAATTGAATCACTTCTCAAGGATGTTGACGTTATTTCAAGAAAGTTTAATTCATCAATTGAACAGCTTCATAAGGACGTTTATGCCCTCAGCTCAAAGCTCAATTCTTCTGCATCAAATCTTTTGAATTTGCATACTGATTTTTCAGAACTTGAAGCACATAATTTCGATTATGACACTGTTGATACAGTTCAGGATGATGTTACATACACTGTTACAATAAATGAGGAATAATAATGTCTGAATATTATTTTGACACAAATGATGTAATATCAAATATAGATAATCTTAAAGCAGGTGACAGGGTTTTTCTTTCGGGTGTGGTTTATACTGCACGTGATGCTGCCCATAAAAGAATAATGCAGCTGCTTGAATCAGGTGAGAAATTACCCTTTGACCTTGAAAATGCATTTGTTTATTACGCAGGTCCAACACCCACACCTGAAAATATGGCAATCGGAAGCTGTGGACCAACAACATCAAGCAGAATGGACAAATTTGCTCCTACCTTACTTGATTTAGGACTCGGTGGTATGATAGGTAAAGGCCCTCGTAATCAGAATGTTGTTGATGCCATTGTCAGAAATAAGGCGATATATTTCTGTGCAACAGGCGGTGCAGGTGCACTTGCTTCAAGATGTATAACAAGCTGTCAGGTTATAGCCTTTGACGATTTGGGCTGCGAATCCGTAAAAAAACTCATTTTTAACAACTTTCCTCTTGTGGTTGGAATTGATAGCTACGGAAACACACTTTTTTAATGTTATAGGAGAAATATAAATGTATTCACAAATCTGTGAGTTAAGAAAAAAGATAATTGAAAATGAATTTAATAAAATGAATCCTATGCAGTTGAAAGCGGTCTTATCAATTGATGGACCGCTTTTAATTCTTGCAGGTGCAGGTAGTGGTAAAACTACTGTTCTTGTAAACCGTATTGCAAATCTTATGAAATACGGTAATGCATATAATTCAACTGAATTGGAATATTATCCTGATGAAAATTCTTATGAATTGATGCAGGCATATTATAACGGAGACAACTCTGTTTATCCGTTTATTAAGAATTTGTTGTCAGTTGATGCACCAAAGCCTTGGGAAATCCTTGCTTTCACCTTCACTAATAAGGCGGCGAAGGAATTAAAGGATAGATTGGTTTTAAGAATCGGTGAGGATGCAAACGACATCTGGGCGGGTACATTCCACTCAATCTGTCTTCGTATTCTTCGTAGAAACGCTGAGCTTTTAGGTTTTTCAAAGCATTTCACAATTTATGATACTGACGATAGCAGACGTGTTATGAAGGAATGTCAACGACTTCTCAATATTGATGATAAGTTTTTGCCTCATAAGTCAATTCTTGCTGAAATCAGCAAGGCAAAGGATATGTTAGTCCCACCTGAAGAATTCCTGAATCTTGGTAGTGGTAATTTCAGAGAAAAGCAGATAGGTGACTGCTATGAAAAATATCAGAAGCAGTTAAAAAGTGCTGATGCTATGGACTTTGACGACATCATTTTCTATACTGTTAAGCTCTTAAAGGAAAATGAAGACGTAAGAGAATATTATCAGAATAAGTTTAAATATGTTCTTGTTGATGAGTATCAGGATACAAACCACGCTCAGTTTATGCTCACAAAGCTTTTGTCAGAGGGCTATAACAACATATGCGTTGTTGGTGACGATGACCAGAGTATTTACAAATTCCGTGGTGCAACAATTGAAAACATTTTAAGCTTTGAAAATAATTTTAGTAATGCACAGGTTATCCGTCTTGAACAGAATTACCGTTCAACACAGAATATTCTTGACGGTGCAAATGCTGTTATTTCTCATAATGAACAGCGTAAGGGTAAAAATCTTTGGACATCAAATGGCTCTGGTGATAAAATTACCCTTAACACTCTCGAGGATGAATTTTCAGAGGGTAAATATATTGCTGATGAAATTATGAAGCAAATGAGTAAGAATAAGAAATTCAGCGATTTTGCAGTTCTTTATCGTATGAATTCAATGTCCAACTCAATTGAAAGATGCTTTGTAAGAAGTGGTATTCCATACAGAATTATCGGTGGACATAAGTTCTATGACCGTGTGGAAATCAAGGATGCTCTGGCTTACCTTTCAGTTATCGCAAATCATGACGACAGTGTCCGTCTTGAAAGAATTATCAATGTTCCGAAGCGAGGAATCGGTGCTACAACTATTGCTTATGCGAAGGAAATTTCCGATGCCTTGAATATAAGTCTTTTCCAGGTGTTTAAAACAGCAGACGAATATGAAAAGCTTAAGAGAAGTGCACAAAAGCTTATTGAGTTTACACAGATGATTGAAAGCTTTGCTGACCTTTTAAACCGTGAATCAATGTCATCAGTCTTCATTTCACTTCTTGACGAAATAGGGTATAAAGCATATCTTTATTCTACTGAAAAGGAAAAGGCAGAGGACAGACTTCAGAACTTGGATGAGCTTAACTCTAACCTTATCCGATACAAGGAGGAAAACCCTGACGGAGAATTGACAGATTTCCTTGAAGAGGTTGCGCTTCTTACTGATATTGATAATTATAACGCTGATTCCGATTCAGTAGTGCTTATGACATTGCACGCTTCAAAGGGTCTTGAATTCCCTGTGGTTTTTATTCCGGGTCTTGAAGAAAGCGTTTTCCCTGGTATGCAGTCACTTTATGACCCTTCTGAAATCGAAGAGGAAAGACGTCTTGCTTATGTCGGAATCACACGTGCAAAAGAAAAGCTTTATCTTCTCAACACACGTTCAAGAATGATTTTTGGCTCAACAAAATACAATATGCCATCAAGATTTTTAGCAGAATTACCAATGGATTGTTGTGAAACTCTTGTTAAGCCAAGAACACCAATCCGCAATGCCGTTAATAATACGAATGCTCAGGCATCAAAGCCTGCAACAAGTGGCTTCGGTGTTGGCTTCAAATCAGCACCAAAGAAATCTACAGATTCATTTATGGTTGGTGAAGCAGTTACTCACAGAGTATTCGGCAAGGGTATGATTGTTTCACTTAAGCCAATGGGTAACGATACACTTATGGAAATCGCCTTTGAAAAAGTGGGAACCAAAAAGATTATGGCAAATATGGGCGTTGTTAAAAAGGTATAAGAATATGAGGTCACAGCTTGTGGCCTCAATTTTATGCAGATAAATCGGTAATCGATAAATTAAGATATAATTGTTTATCTGAGTTTGTTGCGAAATCTGTGAAAATATGTTAGAATCATCATATAATGAAGAGGTGAGTGTATGTCTCAGTGTGAAAACTGTGCAAACTACTATTTCGACGACGAATCGGAAGAGTATTGCTGTGATATAAATCTTGACGAAGATGAAATGATGCGTTTTTTAACCAATAAAAACTACCATTGTCCATACTTCAGACTTGATGATGAGTACGGATTGGTAAGAAAACAGAATTAATTTTAAAGCATATTATTGATTTATTATTTTTTTGTACTATAATATGCTTACAGGGGATTTAAAAGGAGGGTGCTTTATGTATCAATACATATATGCAGCAGCTATTATTATTGGTGTTTTAGTAACCATTGCTTTTCTTATTATGCGTGTGTTACGTGGCGGAATCGGTGCAATGTTCATTAAGGCGGGTGCTTCAATCTGCTTTATTGGTACTGCGTTTTCAGCCTTTGCCTATAATGGTGAGGATATGGAATATGGTATTCTCGTTATTATGGGATTGATTTTCGGACTTTTAGGTGATGTGTGGCTTGATATGAAATATGTTTATAAGCAGCACAATCATATTTATACATATGCAGGTATTGTCTGCTTTATTGCAAACCACATTTTCTATATTCCTGCCGTTGCTTTCAAGTATGGTGAAGGTAATTTCGAGTGGTGGTATGCTGTAATTAACATCATCGCATCAGTTATCTTTGCAACTGTAACATTATTACTTGAAAAACCAATGGGTGTTAAGTACGGAAGATTTAAGAAAATCCTTTTCGTTTATGGTGTTTTCCTTGCTTGTACAATGTTTACAGCGATTTTCGGTATATTCTATAATGGCTTCTCAACTGATTTGCTTATGCTTTCAATTGCATCTGTGCTCTTTACACTTTCCGACCTTGTTCTTTCGAATATTTACTTCAAGGACGGTGGCAATACAAAAACAAATGTGGTAATAAACCATCTTCTTTATTACGCTGCACAGTTCACATTTGCAAGCACATTGTTGCTTAAATAAACAAAAAAGAATTTGTTTTTTAATTATACTGATAGTTGCAATTTACTGCAATTATTGGTATAATTTTTTTATTGTAAAAATTACGTAAAAAAAGAGTGATTATAATGCTAAATGTTATGTCAGCAGTGTATTTTCTGCTTGTAATAGCATTTCTGATTGTGCGAGTCCGTCGGGGTGGATTTAAGGCATTGGTTTTAAAGACTTTAGCTTCACTTACCTTTATAGCCATGGGTAGAACCGCCTTAACAATGTCCTTTGATAACTTCCGATATGGCATTTTTATTGTTATCGGCTTGTTTTTCGGAATGCTTGGCGATGTCTTTCTCGACCTTAAATATGCACATAAGAAATATGAAGAAAAATATACCTTTGCAGGAATGATAAGCTTCCTTATAGGTCATCTTTTGTATATAGTAGCAATTCTTGCAACATATACAAAATTTGTTCCGTGGCAAATTGCCTTTGCAATATTCTGTGCAACTCTTGTTGGAACAATAAATCATTTCCTATCAAAGAAAATGGGTATGAAATATGGTAAATTCGAAACACTAACATTTGTTTATAGCATAACTACCATGATGACTGTCACATTCAGCCTTAACGCTATGAATATGCTCGGCTTATTCCCTTTAATAAACGGTGAACCGGCACCTGAGAGCTTACCACGATATATAACAATGTTTTTAGGAACAGTATTATTTGCAATTTCCGATTTAGTTCTTTCCTTTGTTTTCTTTAAAGAGGGTGAAAACAAAGCCAGAAACGTGATTTTAAATCACACAATATATTATACCTCTCAATTTGTTTTAGTTTTATCAATTCTCATGTGATAAATAAGAAAAGGAGAAAATATTATGGAACAGAAAAAATATGTTCAGAAAAGTGAAATGACCGCATTCTGTGTCGCAGGATTAGGTCAGGGTATGATTTATGCACTCATGTCCAGCTACATAAGTGACTATTACCTTAATGTTTTGCAGCTTTCACCTATGTTCGTGCTTTTGCTTATGCTTTTAGCTCGAGTATGGGATGCTATCAATGACCCTCTTATGGGTATGATTGTTGATAGAAGCACACTCAAATCAGGTAAAATGCTTCCTTTCATCCGTGCTGCACTTATTCCTATCGCAATAGTAACATTTTTAATGTATATGAGCCCTAATCTTGACAAAACAGAAATGATGATTTATTCAGCAATCGTTTATGTTGCTTGGGGTATGATTTATACAGTTGGTGACGTTTCTTTCTGGGGACTTCCAAATGTTATGACTCCTGATTCAGAGGAAAGAAGCTCTGTTATTTCTGTTAGTAAGATTTTCAACTCAATCGGTTCTGCTGTTCCTGAGGTTCTTTTCCTTGTTGTAGGCTTTATTATTGCTTCTTGGGCTGAAAGCTCTAATGTAACAGATTTCCTTACAATTCAGAAAAGAAAATATCTTATTATGGCAATTGTAACAGTTGCTCTTGGCACAATCCTTTATTCACGTGCTTGTACAGGAGTTAAGGAACACGTTAAAATGCCTGTTAAAAAGCGTGCAGAGGGTGAACCATCACAGCTTTCCCGTATTTTCAAATGCAAACCACTTGTGCTTGTTCTTTTGATGGGTATCCTTTCAAGTGGTCGTTATATGGTTTCAGCAGCTGCTATTCACGTTGCACGTTATTCATTCTATATTGGTCCTGACCTTGCAACTCTTGCTGATGAAGCTGCAAGAAATGCTGCAATCGAATCAAGTATCTCAACTGTTAAAACAGTTTTCCAGATTAGTTCAATTGTTGGTCTTTTCGGTGCAACACTCTTTATGCCTAAACTTATGAAGAAATTTGACTACAAGAAGCTTGTTATTACAACATGTCTTGCAGGCTTTGTTGCAAGTATCATCACAACTCTTGTTGGTTGGTTTACAATGAATCTTTATGCTTGTATTCCTTTCATCATTATTTCTTGTATTCCACTTGGCGTTATCAACACAGTTTGTCTTGCAATGATTGGTGACTGCCTTGACTATATGGAGCTTAAGACAGGTTTCCGTGACAACGCTCTTGGTGCTGCTTGTCAGGGCTTTATCAACAAAATCGGTAACGCATTTGCAACATCAGGTATTGTTGTTATGTATATGGTAATCGGTCTTGACCCTGCACAGATGTATTCATCAACTGCAGTTGTATCAGCCCTTGATATGCCAGCTGATATGAGATTTGCAATGTTCTCACTCGTTTCAATCGTTCCTGGTATCAGTATGCTTCTTTGTGCAATTCCAATGTTCTTCTATAAAATTGCAGGAAAAGAAAAGAAGGATATGATAGCATCTCTTCAGGCAAAGCGTGAAGCTGAAGGATTCGTTGTTACTGAATAATCAAAGAAAAAAATATATGGGGCTGAGGTTAATCAGTCCCATTTTTTTATGAATAAGTATTGCAATTTATCACTTTATTGTGATAGAATACTTCTAATCGTTTTTTAGAAAGAAGTAATATTATGGTAACACTTGATAAAATCTATCATGCTTCATTTGTTTTAAAGGATATCATCCGTAAAACAGATATGATTTATGCACCAAAAATCAATCCTGACTGTGAGGTTTATCTTAAAACAGAAAACCTTCAGGTAACAGGCTCATTTAAGGTTCGTGGTGCTGCTTATAAAATCAGTCAGCTTTCAGCAGAGGAAAAGGCAAAGGGTGTTATTGCTTGTTCAGCAGGTAACCACGCTCAGGGTGTTGCTCTTGCTGCAACAAAAAATGGCATTAAATCACTTATTTGTCTTCCTGACGGTGCTCCTATCTCAAAGGTAGAGGCTACAAAGAGCTACGGTGCTGACATCTGCCTTGTTGAGGGCGTTTATGATGATGCTTATAACAGAGCATTACAGCTCCGTGATGAAAAGGGCTATACCTTTGTTCACCCATTTGACGATGACGATGTTATTGCAGGTCAGGGTACAATCGGTCTTGAAATTCTTGACCAGATTGCTGATGCTGATGCAGTTGTTGTCCCAATCGGTGGTGGCGGTCTTATCAGTGGTGTTTCATTTGCTATTAAGGCACTTAATCCTAATGTTAAGGTTTATGGTGTTCAGGCAAAGGGCGCACCAAGTATGTTCAACTCAATTAAGGATGACAAAATCGAAAGACTCGACAGTGTTTCGACTATTGCTGACGGTATCGCAGTAAAAGAGCCTGGTGCTAACACATTTGAATATGTAAAGAAATATGTCGATGAGGTTGTAACAGTTTCTGACGACGAAATCGCAACTGCAATTCTCGCACTTATTGAACAGCAGAAGCTTATTACTGAGGGTGCAGGTGCAGTGGCAGTAGCAGCAGTAATGTTTAATAAGGTTGATGTAAAGGGTAAGAAGGTTGTTTGCCTTGTTTCAGGTGGTAATATCGACGTTACAATTCTTTCTCGTGTAATCAAGCGTGGTCTTCTCACAAGCGGCCGTACATATTCACTTACAATTGAGCTTGTTGACAAACCTGGTCAGCTTAAGGGCGTTTCAAACATTATTGCCGATTTAGGCGGTAATGTTATCTCAATTCACCACGAAAGAGCATCTGAAAACTCTGATATCAATGGTTGCTTCTTGAGAATACTCTTAGAAACAAGAAACTTTGACCATATTGAGCTTATTAAAAATGAGCTTATTTCACAGGGATACAAATTAGTATAAGGAGTAATAATTATGATTAAAACAATCAGTACAGATAAAGCACCTGCAGCAATTGGTCCATATTCACAGGCAAAGGTTGTAGGAAATATGGTGTTCACTTCAGGTCAGATTGCAATCAACCCTGCAAACGGTGAGGTTGAAGCAACAACTATTGAAGGACAGACAAAGCAGGTTTGCGAAAATATCAAAAACCTTCTTGAAGCAGCAGGCAGTGACCTTGAAAATGTTGTTAAAACAACTTGCTTCCTTAAGAATATGGAGGATTTCGCAACATTCAACGGAATCTACGCAGAATACTTCACAAGTAAGCCTGCACGTTCATGCGTAGCAGCAAAACAACTTCCAAAGGATGTACTCGTAGAAGTAGAAACAATCGCTATTGTTAAAGATTGATTCTTTTTCCACAATACTTCCTCGCACTCAACTCGCAGTATACCTGATACAGCTTCGTCTCGGCGAGATTGTCTTGCGAAAAAATAATTCAATCTATATAAGTAGGGCGGGGTCAATGGACTCCGCCGATTTTCATTTCAAATTATAATTTGTCGTTCTCTTTGGTGTTGGTGTAATTCGGCAGGTGAGATCGAGACCCCGCCCTACCATGACACTCATTAACTTTCCGATAACCTCCAATTTACCAATCAAACAATAAACGGACAGGTTTTTAATCTGTCCGTTTTGCTATTTTATACTTATTTAAAAGCTATGTCTGAAAATCCTTTTCCACCAAAGATTTTAAGCATAATTGTGTTGGTAATGCGAAGAATGATTGTAATTGCTTTCATAAAGCCATCGTCTTCCGTTGCTTCAGGCTCACCGTTTTCAATTACATAAACCACATTTTCAAATCTCTCTACAGTAGCGTCAAATTCCTCAGTTGGCATATATGTGCTTTCAATTGCAACACCAAGCTCCTTGGAAGCTTCTTCAAATTCCTTTGCAGTTGCTTCATCTAAATTGGAGGTATCGTAATTCTTCCATGTTTCATAAAATTCAATAGTTTTGATAGAGTTTCTTGCAAAATTGAATTGTGGGAAAGCAGGGTCGGAATAAATGTTATCAAAGGTTGAGTCAGTGAGGATTCGGATAACAAGTCTGATAATAACATCATTTCTTGCAGTGCTTTCGTGATTCTGATTTACAAAGTAGAATGAACGCTCACAAAGAATACCTGTTGATGCGTCAAGGAGTCTGCCTTCATCAATATGGTTGTGATTTTCAGGGTCAGTGCAATATGTGTTTGCCTGAACATAATCATCAGGAAGTGATACGTTTACTGCAACAGAGGTTGCACCAAATGATTCGGAGTCAGTGTGGATAATACCGTCACTATTCATTTTATCCCAATTGTCAAAAATTTTATACTGAACATAGTTGTAATCCACAATGTCAAAAAATTCAACACCCTTTGACTGTGCATCAAGAATGTTTTTTCTTGAATTTACCTGTGCATTGTAGTACCAGTCTGTCTGCTCAAGGATGTGAACATCCTCAGGGTCAGTCAGATACATTTCTCTACAGGTTGGATAGTCATAAGATGGAATAAGACCCCAAAGACATGTTGAATACTCAAGATAATCCTCAACAAGCGTATAAACAGCTGTGTCAAGAATATTGTTAAGGTCAGCTTCAGGGAAAAGACGGAGGACAATGTTGATAATATATGCAAGGTATTCGCTTTCCTCGTCAAGAAGTGACGGAATCATATAGCCGTAAAGTGCTTCAGGGTCGTCAATAAGGCCGTGACGATAAATATCACCAAGGATACAAGCACCATCAGCAGCAGGAACAACGTAACATACTCTGTTTATATCGTCGCTGAATTCTTCACCCTTATCTATGTATAACTGCATAAGTGCATTTGCAATAGAGCCACCCTGACTGATTGGCACAAGATTCACCTTATCGTGGCCTGTTTCTTCCTTTGCAATCTGAATAAGGTCATAAAGCTCCTTTGCTGTATCAATAATATTGCCTGTGTGAACATAAGAGAGGAAATAAAGGTGGTCAAAGCCTGCAATTTCTGCATAAGCATCAAGTGGAATCTGGTCAAGTGCATATTCTCGCTGCTCTTCAGTAAGATTAGCAAGGCTTGTGTTGTATTTGTCAGCCTGAATATTCTTGATTGGATGACCGTATTCATCTAATTTAAGATTACCGAGTAAGGCTTCACCTAAAACATCGGCAATAGCGTTTGCACAACGGTTTTCAAGGTCTTTTTGTGTTATAAGTAATGATGCCAATGGTATTAAAGCTTCCTCAAGTGCTAATTTAACAACGTCACCTGTGGCCTCCATAAAGAATGGAGCAGAATAAGGTTCGCCCTCTGAATTAAGCATTGGTTCCCCGTTTTCATCAAGATAACGTACATCAGACTGAAAAAGTCCTGGAATAACGATTGACGGACATTGCCCACAGTTACAAGGTGCATCAACTGCAGTTGCAGTAAGTGCTGTCATAGAAAAAAGTAATGAAAGCACGAGAATTACTGAAATAGTTTGTGAACGGATTGATTTCATAAGAACTTCCTCCTTTTTAATATAATGAGATTATACATCATACTAAGTGTATTTTCAATAATAAAGCGTACAGATTTTGTACTCTGTACGCCTTATTTATATCCTGTTTGGGTTGTTAGTTCTACCGATAAGATAGTCAATACTTGTGTTATAGTAGTCTGCTAACTTACACAATGTATCTAATGGAATTTCACGTTTACCATTTTCATACTGTGAATAGGTATTTTGTTTTATATTAAGATATTCTGCAAGTTCTTTTTGTTTTACATCGTTGTCTTCACGTAAATCTTTTAATCTCATAATAATCACCTTAAAAAGGATTTTACAGTATCGCATAACGAGATATTGACAATTATCTCAATTTGCGATATATTATAGGAAATAGTATTAGAAAAAATACAATGATTATAGGAGATGATGCTATGAATAAGAAGAATATAATTAAAGCAATTGCAGTTGTGTTAGCAGTTGTAATTGTCTGTGGCGGAGCTTTTGGCGGATATGTTTTATATCGTTTTAATTTCAATGCACCCAAAGACCTTGTACATAGTTATGAAGAAATATACAATCAAAATTCGATTACATATGATGTGGGTGATGACGGAAAGTTTACTGTTTTAAAAATCAACGACACTCACTTTTTCAACGGTACTTGCGAAAATGATAAAAAAACAATAACTGATTTAAAAGTTATTCTTGATAAAACACCTTGTGATTTTATTGTTGCCAACGGTGATATCGTTGATGGGTTTAATCTTGTTTCTGATTATGATAAATATGGTGGGTTAAAGGTTTTTGCTGACCTTGTTGACAGTTATAATATACCTTGGACATTTATTCCCGGTAATAACGACAGTGAATTTGACGGGGAAAACGAAGATGTTATTGCATATCTTATGCAGTATGAAAATTTTGTCTGTGGAAATGAAAAAGACGTTGACGGAGATATGCAATTCTTTGTTGACCTTGAATATGAAGGCAAGTTGGCACATTCACTGGCTATTATGGATAGCAATGCAAGAACAATTAAGGCAATAGGAAAATATGACTACATAAAAGAAAGTCAAATTAATTGGTTGCTTGATGGAATTGAAAGCAGAAAAGTAAAAACAAGTGTATTTTTCCATATGAATACACCTGCATTTAAAGATGCTTTTGAAAAAGGTGAAGCATATGAAGGCTTTCCGTCTGCGTATGTGTATGCACTTGATACAATCACAGAAAACAAACTGTTTGATGAAATGACAGCAGATAATGAATACATTTCTCTTATTTCAATAGGTCATGTTCACAGTAACAACATGTGCCATTTCTATAACGGCAGATTTTATCAGTTGAGTAGCGTGAGCGGATACAGTGCATCACATCCTGATGATTTAATTCCATCATGCACATTGACAGTAATTGATGTAACACAAGAAAACACAAAAGAAATGTATCATTTTGAAAAGATAGAAGCATAAAAGCTATAAAGTGAAAACCCCGAGCAGGATTTCCTGTTCGGGGTTAATTTTGCACTTTGCATTTTGAATTTTGTGCTTATTTAATTGGTGAAATACGGAATGTGTATGTGTATTCCTTATTCGGTTTCATCTGATACTTTTCACGAACCTGTGCGTCACCCGGCATATCGCCACCAACACCGATTTGATTTAAGTCGACGTTGAATGTTGTAATATCATAGTGTGGTAATTCGTGGATGTGCTTTGCCATATGAAGCTGGTCCTGTGTGTAGTGCCATGCGCTGAAGCAGATTGGTGTGTCACCCATAGCTTCAAAACGAAGACCCTGATTGTCTTTATTTCTGATTTCAACCCATCTTACATCAGTACGGTTACCGTTTTCCTGAGGTCTCATATAGTGATGCTCAAGGTCGGCAACATTCTTTTCGTGGATTGTAATCTTACCACCTGTCTTACGGTCAAAGTATGTTTCCTGAGGACCACGACCGTACCACTTAACCTGGTCAAATTCACGAAGAAGTCCCATCATTGTACCGAAACGAGTAAGGTTAAGTCCCTTTGGTGTACCTGTATGAGTAACCTCAACACTACCGTCAGCATTAACAACGATTGTTGATGTAACAGCTGAGAAGAACTGAACGCTCCAATCGATATCGATTACAACCTGACCCTTACCATTTTTGCTTACATTCTTAACTGTGCCTTTTGCACCCTTTGTTGCTCTCTGCCAGTTAAGATATGGAGTAAATGGAAGCAAGAACGGAATGAAGTTAAGGTTTGAGAAATCGTTGTCAGTAAGTGCACGGAAATAGTTAGGTGCAACTGCTGATTTTAAGTATTCCTTACCATCATATTTAAGTGATGTGATTTTACCACCGTCAATCTTGATACTGAAGTTTTCACCGTTAGTAAATACTGTGTTGCTGTTCTTAACGAATGTAACATTACCGTCAACTGTCTTTTCTTCAGCCTTTGCTTCTTTAACTACAAACTGGTCAAAGCCCTGTTCATATCCTGCTTCACACCAAGGCTTTGCAGTCTTGTTAAGGAATGAAATAATAAGCACACATTCCTTTTCAGGAAGAGAAGCAAGGTCGTAAGGAATTGTAAAGTCAAGAGTTTCCTTAGGTCCACAGTTAATGTCAACAACACCACTCTGCACCTCAACACCCTCAGCCTGTAAGCTCCACTTGAATTCAAAGTCAGCAAGGTCAGTAAAGTTCTTTTTATTGATAAGAGTAAATTCACCCTTTTCTAAATCTCTTTCCTTAACCTTGATTTCACAGTAAACCTTCTTAACCTCAAAGTATGATGGGTGAGGCTTTCTGTCAGCTGTGATAATACCATTAGCGTTGAAATATGTATTAGAGCCTGTCATAGCAGTTGTGTTTGGAAGGTGAGTATATCTGCCTGGTTCAAATGGCTCAAAGTCAGTACCGTAAAGCCACTGGTCACCCTCAGGTGTCTTTTTACGGATAGCCTGGTCAACAAAGTCCCAGATGTAACCACCACACATATGGTCATGAGCTTCAAAGTCATCCATATATTCCTGGAAGTTACCAAGGCTGTTTTCCATAGCGTGAGCATATTCACAAAGCATTACAGGTCTGCAATAATCCTCTTTCTTGATTGGCTTTGAGTCAGCAGCAAGAGCATTTGCAATATTGTCATAAAGTGAGATTGTAATAGGCTCCTTATTGCAAAGCTTTTTCATAACTGATTCAACAGGATACATTCTTGAAATAACGTCACTCTTTGTGAAGTTGAAGTCACCCTCATAGTGGAACTGACGTGTGCTGTCAATTTTGAGTGCAGCCTTCTTCATTTCCATAAAGTTGTTGCCGTCACCGGCTTCGTTACCAAGAGACCACATAAATACACAAGCGTGGTTTCTGTCACGAAGAACCATTCTCTCCATTCTGTCAACAACAGCGCCTGTCCACATTGGGTTATCCCCGGGAACACCCTTACGACGTACACCGTGAGTTTCAAGGTCACATTCGTCCATAACGTAGAAGCCGTATTCGTCACAAAGGTCATAGAAATATGGGTCATCAGGGTAGTGAGAAGTACGGATAGAGTTAATATTCGCATTCTTCATAAAGTTCAAGTCCTGATGATATCTTTCAGTAGGAACAGCCCAACCGTAATCAGGGTCAAAGTCGTGGCGGTTAACACCACGAAGTAATAATGGCTGACCGTTGAAAAGAATTCTTTCACCGATAATTTCAACCTTCTTGAAGCCGAAACGGATTGATTTGTATGTAGTCTTACCGTCAGCAGTAATGCTTATAAGCAATTTATAAAGATATGGTGTTTCAGCAGACCATTTCTTTGGATTTTCAATATTTTTATTGAACTTGAGATTTGCAGAGCCATTGAATTCTGCTTCACCAAGTAAAATTCTCTCATCACCGTCAATGATTTCAGCCTTAACTGTAGCAGAGCCACTACCTGCATAATCATTAACCTTAATTTCAAGAGTTGTGTCACTATCCTTGTAATCCTTGTCAAGGTCAGTTGTGATATAGAAATCACGAACACACTTTTTAGGCTCAGCAAAAACATAAACCTCTCTGTAAAGACCACAAAGAAGCCACATATCCTGATTTTCAAGATATGCACCGTCAGAGAAACGGTAAACCTTAACTGCAACTCTGTTTGAGCCCTTACGTACAAATTTTGTAATATCAAATTCGTGAGGAGTCATTGAACCCTGTGAATAACCAACATATTCACCGTTGAGGTAAACTTCAATAGCAGATTTTGCAGCACCAAAGTGTAAGAAGATTTCCTGACCGTCAAAGTGGTCTGGCATATCAAAATCTCTTACATAAATACCGATTTCCTGCATTGTGTGGTCAATTGAAGGAATCTTATTCTTGCTTCTGCTGATTGCACGACAGAATGTACTTGCATAATAGTAAGGATAACTGCCGTATTCCTGATTTCCCAACTGCCAGACTGAAGGAACAGTAATATCTTTCCAGAAAGACATATCAAAGCTGTCCTTGTAAAAATCTGTAGGACAGTCGTTCAATCCTCTCTGCCAATGGAATTTCCATGTGCCGTTAAGAGTCATTTTTGATTCAGGTGCAACACGGTTTAATGCATCTGATTCATTGTCATAAGAAAAGGCGATAACGTGACCGTCTTCCTTATTCTTTTTGAAAATTGCGGGATTTTCCCAATCGTACTTATAGTTTCTCATATTTCCTCTCCTTATTTAGAAGCTAAATATTCAATAAATTGCTTTGCTGTTCTTGGACTTCTGCCACCATTACGAAGAGCAAAAGCCTCAGCCTGAATTGACAATTCATCTTTAGATATATCTATATTATACTGCACAGAAAGATTTTCTACAATAGATAAATACAAATCTTTATTAGGTTTAGAGAAAGTAATTTTAAGACCAAATCTTGCAGAAAGACTCATAACCTCCTGAATTGTATCCTGAAGATGTATATCATCACCGTTTCTGTCGTTAAAATTCTCTTTAACAAGATTTTTTCTGTTGCTTGTTGCATAAATTGCAATATTTTCAGTTTTACCTGCAACGCCACCTTCAAGAATTGCTTTCAGTGCACCAAAGTCATTGTCATTTGTGGAAAAGCTCAGGTCATCAATAAAGATAATGAACTTCAACGGATTGTCGGCAAGCTTTTCAATTACATCGGGTAATGAGTAAAGCTGATTTTTCTTGATTTCAATAAGTCTGAGACCCATTTCGTAATATTCATTGACGATAGCCTTGATTGTACTGCTCTTACCACTACCTGCATCACCATACAAAAGCACATTGTTGCAGGGCTTACCCTGAATCAATGCCATTGTGTTGTCAATTACCTTTTGTCTTTCAAGCTCGTAACCGCTCATCTGTGAAAGTCGTTGAGGGTCAGGGAATTTTACAGGTACAATCTCGTTATCCTTATATAAAAACATTCTGTGAGTGGCATAAACGCCATAACCTGTGGTTTTAATTGATGAAATCTTTCTGATGTATTCCTCTTTAACTGAAAGGTTACTGTTTTTCCATTCAGGAAGGTAAATGTCTGTATTAATAATTTTCTTTACATCATCACAAGTGATTTTTGAAAGTGACTCAAAGAAGTCAAGCTCATTTTCTAAAGCCTTCTGAAGAATAGGGGAAGCCTGCCCTTTAGCGGAGTCCCTTACATATATGTTTTCATCATTCTGCAAAAGTGAGTTTATGTATTCGCACAAGTCATCTGTCTTTTCGTAAAGAAGCGAAATGAAATCAGAATAAAGTGAAAGAAATTCCTCTTCATTATCTGAGTCAGCCTCAAGCAGCTTTAACAATGAAGCAATACATTTATTATTTATTACATTTTTAAATAAAGCAACTGCCCTTGCTGATAAAATTAAACGGTTAAAATTCTCCATAAATAAACTTCCTTAAAATATTTCAAAAATTTACAATTTAGGTCTTGACATATTGACTTGACTTGTATATAATATTAAACTGCTATTAAAATGGAATTGTATACGCTGG
>CAJGCX010000012.1 GCA_904501895.1 Clostridiaceae bacterium | reverse complement strand
TAACTCCTCCCAGAATGGTCTTAAAACACCAAATCCCAAGTCACCTGTAACTATATAAACATTTTTATCCTTTTTTGCTATTTCAAGTAAGGTTTTAACAAATGTATCTCTCATTTTGTTGCCTCCTTATCTTCTACCACATATGGGTCAACTACACCCTCAGGCATTACAGCGTGTAATTCACTCAATGCACCGTCGTATTCTTCACCCTCGTGTGGGAAACGGTAATGCCAGAGAATATCATTTTCCATAAATGAAATTCCGTTACCCTTTACTGTATTTGCAATAATCACTGTTGGCTTGTCCGCTGATTTCTTTGCCTCATTCAAAGCGTTACGGATTTCGTCGTGATTATGTCCGTCAATATCAAAAACATTCCAACCAAATGCCTTCCATTTTTCTGCAAATGGTGATAAGGCAAGAGTATTGTCACAGTAATCAAGACTCTGCATTTTATTGTGGTCAACGATTACTACAAACTGATTAAGCTTAAAATGGTTTGCAAACAAAGCCATTTCCCAGATTGAGCCCTCGTCACATTCACCGTCACCAACGATAGCATAAGTGAAATATGGCATCTTTTCGATTTTTGCGTTAAGAGCAATACCACACGCCATACAAGCACCATGACCTAATGAGCCTGTTGAAATTTCAACACCAGGAATACCCTTATGTGAAACGTGACCTGAAAGTCGGCTTCCGTCAGCATAATGAGTTTTAAGCTCCTCCACAGGGAAAAAGCCTTTTTCAGCCAAGGCTGCATAAATTGCTGCACCTGCATGACCCTTACTGAGCACAACTCTGTCTCTGTTTTCGTCATTTACAGTTTCAGGTGTAATATTTGCAACGTCGTTATAAAGGACTGCAACAACATCTGCTACAGACAATATTGAGCCAATGTGACTACCGTGAGAAATATGTGTCATTTCAATACCGTGACGTTTAATAAGCCACGCTAACTGTTCACTTTTCATCTCTTTACTCCTTGGAAATATTTTCTAATCGTTTAACTTGATTTTCTGTTAACTGAAAGCTTAATGCTTCTGCATTCTGTAAAACCTGTTCAGGTGATTTTGCACCGACGATTACAACAGAATCCTTTAAATAATCTAAAATCCAACGGATTGCAACTGAAGAAACTGATTTTTCCGTTTCACCTGCAATCTCCTTAAGGACCTCAACAATTTCTAAGTTTTTAAGAAGCTTTTCACCGTGGAAATTCACGTAAATATCTCTTGAACGACGGTCATTTGCTTCAAACTTGCAGTTTTTATCGTACTTACCACTTAAGATGCCTTGTCCAAGGCTACCCCAAGTAAACGGTGTCATATCAAAGCTGTCTCTGAAATTGAACATCTCAATTTCATTCTTACGACACGCAAGACTGTATTCATCCTGAAATGAAACGAAAGGATTGTCCTTTAACTGTTTTAATTCCTCAGCGTCCTCTTTATGGATATTTGATAATCCGTAATATCTGATTTTGCCCTGCTGTTTTAATATTTCAAGACTTTCAGCAACGTCAGAAAGAGGAGTCACGCCGTCTCTGTAATGAACCTGATATAAGTCAATATAATCTCTGTTAAGTCTTTTAAGGCTTCCCTCAACTGCTTTGAAAATGTATTCACGGCTATTGTCATAAAACGTCTTACCATTTTCAACTCTTACACCGAATTTCGTTGTAATAACTGCATTGTACAAGTCGCTGCCCAATGCCTCAGACAATGTTCTTTCACTTTCACCAAGACCGTAAGTGTCAGCAGTATCGAAAAAGTTAATTCCGTTTTCAACTGCAGTACGGACAGCGTCAATCAATTTATTCCTTGAAACATCGCCCCAACCGTATCCACCGAGAGGACAACCACCCATACAAAGGGCAGAAACCTGTAAATCTGTTTTTTTGATTTGTACCTTTTGCATAAGGCTACTCCTTCTTTTCACTTTCTGCTGTAACAACCTCAGCAGAGCCATCGTCTTCATTACCCTCATTAGTGAGGACTGATTTTACTGTCATAAATAAAATCTTTATATCGAGCCACATTGAAAGATTATCAACGTAATAATTATCGTAAGCAAATCTTGCTTCAACTGTGTTTGTCTTTCTTCCGTGAACTGCCGCCCATCCTGTAACACCAGGAAGAACATCAAATCTCTTTAATTCCTCTTTTGTATATTCGTGCCATTCTTTCGGATAATATGTAAGGACAGGTCGAGGACCGATTAAAGCCATTTCACCCTTTATGATATTTACAAGCTGAGGCAATTCGTCAATACTTGTTGCACGGAGAATTTTTCCGATAGGAGTAACACGTGCATCACCCTTTGTACAGAAAACTCCACCCTCCTGCTGTTCAGCACCGACACACATTGAACGGAATTTGTACATATCGTAAACCTTACCGTCCTTACCAACACGCTGTTGCACGAAAATCGCAGGACCCGGTGAGGTCACCCTTACAAGAATTGCAACTATAAGCATCAAAGGTGAAA
Source organism: Clostridiaceae bacterium (assembly GCA_904501895.1). Taxonomy (GTDB): domain Bacteria; phylum Bacillota; class Clostridia; order Oscillospirales; family Acutalibacteraceae; genus Fimenecus. The sequence goes on along the minus strand of CAJGCX010000012.1, from coordinate 21,805 downwards.
GGACAATAAGAGCACAAAGTGAAATTATGAAATCCATCACTCTTTTTATAATTTTGTACATCCGAAATCATTCCCCATTCTCTTGAATTAAGCAGACAAATACCCACAATAACTCATTGTGATATATTTAAATAATTATAACTCTATACATATAAAATGTCAACGAAAACGAGTAGTGTTTTCCGTGTTTATTTGTCACTTTTTCTGTAATTTTTTGTAACTTTTCCATTTGTGAAAAATTGCACAAAAATAATTAATAATATTCTACTAAATTTTGTTACATACTTCGTATGTCCCCATTGACTTTATGGAGAAAAATATTATATAATAGTGTGTAATTTTTGATATTTGGGAAATTAGGCTTTCTCGTAAGGAATATCATAATTAACTTTCGTATTTTTTATATTGGAGAGATATGTATGGAAAGAAAAGTCGGTACTGTATCAAGAGGTATCCGTTGTCCGATTATCAGACAAGGCGACAATCTTGTTGATATTGCAGTAACAAGCGTACTTGAAGCAGCTGAAAGCGAAGGATTCGAAATGCGTGACAGAGATGTTGTTTCTCTCACAGAATCAATCGTTGCTCGTGCACAAGGCAACTATGCATCAGTTGACGATATTGCAGCTGATGTTAAAGCAAAACTCGGTGGAGAAACAATCGGTGTTATTTTCCCTATTTTGTCACGAAATCGTTTTGCGATTTGTCTTCGTGGTATTGCTAAGGGTGCTAAGAAAGTGGTTCTTATGCTCAGCTACCCAAGTGACGAAGTTGGTAACTCACTTGTTACTTATGACCAGATTGATGAAGCAGGAATTAATCCTTATTCAGACGTTCTTGATGAAGCTAAATACAGAGAGCTCTTTGGTGAAAACAAGCACGAGTTCACAGGTGTTGACTATGTTGCTTACTACTCTGAAATCATCAGAGAAGCAGGTGCAGAGGCTGAAATCATTTTTGCTAACCAGCCAAGAACAATTCTCGACTATACTGACTGCGTTCTTACTTGCGATATTCACACAAGAGCGAGAACAAAGAGAATCTTAAAGGCTGCAGGTGCTAAGGTTGTTTGCGGTCTTGACGATATTCTTAACGCTCCTGTAAACGGCAGTGGCTGTAATGAAAAATATGGTCTTTTAGGCTCAAACAAGTCAACAGAAGACACAATCAAGCTTTTCCCAAGAGAGTGTCAGGGACTTGTTGAAGATATTCAGGCAGAATTCCTTAAAAGAACAGGTAAACATATCGAAGTTATGGTATATGGTGACGGTGCATTCAAAGACCCACAGGGTAAAATCTGGGAACTTGCTGACCCTGTTGTTTCCCCTGCTCATACTTCAGGTCTTATCGGAACTCCAAACGAATTAAAGCTTAAGTATCTTGCTGACAATGACTTTAAAGGTCTTTCAGGTGCTGAGCTTAAGGAAGCTATCTCAAAAAGCATCAAGGAAAAGAACGGCAACCTTGTTGGCAATATGGCTTCTCAGGGTACAACTCCTCGTCAGCTTACTGACCTTATCGGTTCACTTTGTGACCTTACAAGTGGTTCAGGTGACAAAGGCACACCAATCATCCTTGTTCAGGGATATTTCGATAACTACACAGACTAATTTAATATAAACGGAGGAATTCAAAATGGATTGTAATGTTAGACCCGAATCAATGGAAAGAATTACCACCAAAGCGTTAGCGGATGCTTTTATTGAAGAACAGGTTAAAGCTGTTCGTGAGCAGGTTGGTGACAAAAAGGTTCTTCTCGCTCTTTCAGGCGGTGTTGACTCATCAGTTGTTGCTGCTCTTCTTATTAAGGCTATCGGCAAACAGTTAGTTTGTGTTCACGTTAACCACGGTCTTATGAGAAAGAACGAAAGCGAAAATGTTATTGAAGTTTTCGGTAAAGAGCTTGATGCAAACTTAGTTTATGTTGATGCTACTGACCGTTTCCTTGACCTTCTTGCAGGTGTTTCTGACCCTGAAAGCAAGAGAAAGATTATCGGTGCTGAATTTATCAATGTTTTTGCTGACGAAGCAAGAAAGCTTGAAGGAATTGAATTCCTTGCACAGGGTACAATTTATCCTGACATTCTCGAAAGTTTCAAGCAGGCTGAAGGCAAAAAGGCTGTTAAATCTCACCACAATGTTGGTGGACTTCCTGAAGACCTTAACTTCTCACTTGTTGAACCAATCAAGCTTCTCTTCAAGGATGAAGTTCGTGTAGTTGGTGAGGCTCTTGGTCTTCCACACGCTATGGTTTATCGTCAGCCATTCCCAGGTCCTGGTCTTGGTGTTCGTTGCCTTGGTGCAATCACAAGAGACAGACTTGAGGCTCTTCGTGAAGCTGATGCAATTCTCCGTGAAGAATTTGATAACTGTGGCCTTGCAGAAAAGGTTTGGCAGTATTTCATTGCTGTTCCTGATGTTAAGAGCGTTGGCGTTAAGGACGAAAGCAGATATGAAGGCTGGCCTGCAATCATCCGTGCTGTTAACACAACAGACGCTATGAGTGCTACAATCGAGGAAATCCCTTACGCTGTGCTTCATAAGATTACAGATAGAATCACACATGAAGTTAACGGTATCAACCGTGTGCTCTATGACCTCACTCCAAAGCCAATCGGAACAATCGAGTGGGAATAATACCAAAAACGCTGAAAGCCCGCATAAATACTGGGTTTTCGAGGTTTGAAAAAGCCTCGTGACAACGTTTTGACAACAATTTCAGATTATTCATAAATAAAGAGCTAACAGATTTTTGTTACAAAGTCTGTTAGCTCTTTTTCTGTTTATTTAATATTTTGTGAGATATAATCCTCAAACTCCTTAAGTTCGGTGGCTTTTATATAGTAACCTAAATTTGTCATTATAGGAGTTGATGTTTGAACTTTTTGTTGTGTTGGAATTGTTGTTACAACCAAATCGCCTTGAGCATTATATTGTGGCCCAGCATAAAGAATACCCACTAATATAATCCTGCTTCTTCCTAAATAATGGGTTCCATTTTTATCCACATACCCATTCTCATTAAGGATGTAAATCGGCGAACCGGAAGAACCAGGAAAGCAAGCCATATCAACCAATCCAATGCCTTTTTCATTAAAATCAAAAGCTGGGTGGGATGCAGTATATCCTTTCCTAAATACTGGGAAGTTATTTTTGGAGTCCCATAGTCCGATAGGATATCCAACCATAACTAATTCTTCAAGAGCACTAAGTTCATCCAGTTTTTGTGATGTAGCAACAACGGAATTATCATTTGCTATGTAAAAAACATCTTTACCAGTTTTGTTTTTTACCTCCTGAAAAACGGGATTTATAAAACAAAAGCATAGATCTTTTGTTGAATGAAATATCCACGTAGTTGCATATGTGACTTGGTAATTTTCGTCGGATGCTTTTTCTCCTGTTTTTAAGTGCAGGTAAAAAGTCATTGTTTCGTTTTGATTGTAATTCACAACGTGTTTATTAGTAACAATTGTGGGATACACCTTATCGTTGACCTTAAAATTATAGAAAAAGCCTGTTCCGGAAGAACCATTACTTGCCACTAATTTTACGGTATTAAACATTAACTGTTCAGAAATTGTTTTAGGTTCCATAGAGATTACTCCCGTTCATTTTTCTTACATATTGTATCAAGAGCTTCCCTTGTGCGTTGTATCTCAACTTCGGGATATGTATATCGCCAATGGTCATATTCCTCTTTGCTAATTTCACCGTTACGATACTTCTCTGCTTCTTTCTGCCAAGCAGTAAAACGCTCAATCAGAGAAATGTAAGATGCTCCTCTGTTTTTGTCAAGGCGAATGCAAATCTCATCATCAAGCTTGTCAATCTTTAAGCCGTAAATATCCTCTAATGCAAATAGAGTATGCATAAATCCGATGTCAGTATCAATATCAGGAACATTTAATGCCATAGTGGATACACCCAAAGTATTGGCAAGTGCTTCCGTTAAATCAGATTTAGGTGTCCTCGTTCCAGACTCATACTGTGCCAAACGAATATCAGCTGTTTTTTCAGGAAAGCCAACCTGAACACCAAGAAACTTTTGTGTCATACCTTTTAGATTACGAAAAAATCGTATTCGTTCACCAATAGCCATAATAGTTCACTCCTTGTTAATATGCAACATATGAAGTATAACACATTTGTTTAGGTTTAGTCAATATGATATAAACAAAAAAGTTTAACTTTTTATTGTTTGCATACTTGACTTAACTCTTTTTGTTTAGTATAATTAAGATAACCTAACTAATTATGTTTAAGTTTCCTATATTGACAAACATATAAATTCAATAGTTTCAATCTGTAAAACATATAAAACAACATATAGTCTGAAAAAAATATTACATATAGATGCCAAAACACAACTTATTGAAAGGAGTGAAAAAATGTTTGAAAATTACTATTTAACTGTTGACGATGTTGCACAAGCTTTAAAGGTTTCTAAATCATTTGCCTATAAAGTAATAAGAAATATGAATGCTGAATTAAAAGAACAAGGTTTCTTTACAATGTCAGGCAGAATAAATAAGCAATTCTTTTTAGAAAAAACACAATATAACCCAAACACATTAAAAGAAAGGAAGTAATTCAAATGGCAGTCTATAAAGATAAAAAAACAAATTCTTGGATGGTTTATTATCGAGTGACTGATTGGACTGGAAAGCGAAAGCAAAGTACTAAAAGAGGCTTCCCTACCAAAAGAGATGCATTGGCTTGGGAACGAGAGTTTTTAAACAAGGTACAAACTGATCTCAATATGACTTTTGCTAGTTTTATTGATATCTATACTGCAGATATAAAGAATCGTATTAAAGAAAATACCTGGCAAACAAAAGAACATATTATAAAATCAAAAATACTCCCCTATTTTGGTAAACGCAAAATAAACGATATTCAATCCAAAGATATTATCGCTTGGCAAAATGAAATGATAAAAGGTAAGGGGAAGGATGGTAAAAGATACTCTCCTGTATATCTTAAAACGCTACATAACCAACTGAGTGCAATCTTTAATCACGCAGTAAAATTCTATGGCTTAAAAGAAAACCCAGCCTCAAAGGTCGGTAATATGGGTAAATCCAAGAATCGTGAAATGCTCTTTTGGACACAAGAAGAATATCAAAAGTTTGCATTTGCAATAATGGATAAACCCATCTCTTACTATGCATTTGAAATGTTATATTGGTGTGGAATACGTGAAGGTGAACTATTAGCTTTAACTGCAGATGACTTTAATTTAGAACATGGAACAGTTACTATAAACAAATCACTTCAACGTATCAACGGTAGAGATGTAATTACCGAACCAAAAACATCAAAAAGCAATCGTACAGTTAAAATGCCTGATTTTCTTGTTGATGAAATGAAAGAATATTTTTCAAAACTATACGGACTAGACAAAAAAGAACGCGTATTTAACATAACAAAAAATTATCTTCATCGGGAAATGATAAGAGGTGCTAATGAGGCAGGTGTACAACGCATTAGAATACACGACTTACGACACAGTCATATTTCTCTATTGATTGAGATGGGATATTCGGCAGTAGCAATCGCAGACCGAGTTGGGCACGAAAGCATAAATATCACTTATAACTATGCTCACCTATTCCCTTCCACACAAGTAGATATGGCAGATAAACTGAATAATTTTAGAAAGGGAAAATACTAAAATGTCAAAGAAAAATTTAGATAAAAACAATCGCTTTAGATGTATAACCGTAGGATTTCGCGTATCTCCTGAAGAATACGAAACTATGAATCGTATCATAGCATTATCAGGACTTTCAAAACAAGAATATTGTTATCGCAAATGTATCAACCGTGATATTGTAGTAGAAAGTAATCCAAGGGTGTATAAAGCTCTTAAATTAGAACTATCAAATGTATGTGATGAATTAAAACGCATTGAAAACGGAGGTTCTGTTAATGGCGAATTACTTGAAATTATTGACCAAATTAATAAAACGTTGTGTGGATTTAGTCAATAGGTTGTTTACATATAAGATTTCACCAACTCAAGCCATCAAAATTGATGGCTTGAGTCTCATTTTATAGTTACAAATCTATTTAATCTCTGGTTAGCATTAAGACAATAATTGCTGAATCGATGAAATCAACCTAATTTTGTATTTCATTTAATTAAAACTCACTATCACCTTCTTTCGCATCGAAGCACTCAGGAAAAAGTTTTTTCATAGATGGAAGTAACTTCTTCTTTATTTGTTTCTTTTTGTAATAAATAGTGCGACAAGGAATACGAGTAATCTTATTAATTTCCTCTACTGAACAACCATCAATCAACAGTTTTAAAACCTCTTTTTGAATTGGTGATAATCGTTTTATTGCAACTATCAAATCATCACTGTCAATATCCATACCAAGATATTTATCAATTGGTTCCTGATATGTTGTTAAACAATGAAAAAATCTTTTGAATAGTGGACTTTGTTCATCAGTTTCAAAGTCATCATTAACATAATTAAAAGATTGATTATGCATATAAAATCGCATATCACTCAAAAACTGTTGTCTATCTAATTCCTGTATTTTTTCTATCTGTTCTGCAGAAAGACCAAGTGCTATGTATTCTCTTTTTTGAACTTCCTGTTTCGCAATATATCTTTTATATTCATTTCTTCTGTTAAAACTCATTTTTATAGTCTCCTTAAATTTTTGAAATTTTCTTAATTCAAAAATTCAGGAGACTATGGATATTTAGCTATATAAGCTAACCAATATTGATTCATTATGTCCTTTCTTTTCGAAGGACAAAAAAATAGAAGTCCGACGAATTCGTCAGACTTCTATTTTTAATGAAGTACTGTACATATAATTTAATTATTCTGCATTGATATTCCTATTTGATTTCTACATTTGTGACACTTTAAAACTATCTCACTTTTTATATTTTGATTATTCAAAAATACTTTTTCAGATGAATGAACATCACATAATCTGCCTCCACAAACAGGACAATGCACTTTTTTAACACTTCTTTGAAAAGTTTTTGATAAAATTATCATTTTTGTTCTCCATTGGATAACACTACAAACAAAAAATATATCCCTTACGGGACATATTTATTCTTTTAATTCCTTTAATAAATCGTTCCAAAACGAGTTATGTTGTTCTTTTTGATTTACCTCACGTATCACATTTCTCGCATCTTCATTTTCATTCAGATACTGCGAAATGTCAACGGGTATGTAATAATTACTACCATCTGCATCAGATTTACATTTGGCGGCAATATCGAAAAATAACAATCGAGATTTCTTGTCTAAACTAAGAGCATTTGCGAGTCGTTTAATCACATCATCACTTGGTGGAGCTTTTTTTGCACTTTCAATATTGTATAAATAAATATGAGATAAATTGACCTGTTTCCCCAATGTTCTTAGCGATAATCCGTTTTGTTGACGTTTTTCTTTTAGGAATATTCCAAAAGTATTATCCATTCTTTTTTCTTATTTCCTTTATTTTACCTAAAAAAAGTAATATTCCTTCTAAAATCAAGCTCACAGAACATGGGTAAATTAAAGCATTGATTTTAAAAGACAGGGATAAGCATATAATTGTTAAAATAATAAGTAAAATTTTCCAAGATTTTTTACGAAAATACTTCTTTTCTTTTATAGTCAGTGGCTTTTCAGGAGTGTCAAGCGGACACAGAAGAAAGATTAAAACGGCAGCAACTATCGTTAAAAAAATTATTACTGTCTTAATATTATAAAGGTTACATAGTTTTACAATACCAAGACACAAAAATATTGATACGGTAGTTGCTACCCAACATTTTAATTCACTTGAGGCATGATAACCTCCGGCATATCCTCTTATTAAATTAAAAGCTATATAAAAAATGATACTTTCACTTATTATTTTTAAAATACTTCCCATTGCAAATGTTATAGCAAAATACATAACATTAGAAATTAGAAGAAAAAAACCATATTCATAAAGACGACGTTCACTCTCATCAATTTGTTGATTATTAATGAGAGTGTTCGTTAACCTTTTTCCTAAATCATTTATCATGTTTAGAAAATTTTTTCAATTCTACTGGTGCCTTAGGTTGAAAGCATAAATAACTTGTTGTACTATTAGCATTTAATTTGATTGAGTTTTCAACTACTTTTTTACAAATTTTTAGAATTTTCTTTTTCATAAATATAAAATCTCCTTCACTAAATAATATGTGCTTTTGATAAAAACACACTATCAAATTATCAATTTGATTTCAATAGTTAAACATAAAAGTAAAACCATTCGACATTAAAACAGTTTTATAAAGCATATTCAAACTGATTTTTATTTATTGCAAGAAATTAAATTATAATCAAATAAATTTGCTATTAATTTATTCTTTAAAAACCAATGAAATGGTAGAATATTGTCGTACTGGGAGATGACAATATGAGTATTAATTTAAAACTGTTCGGAAAAAGAATAGTGCTTAGGCGAGAAGAATTAGATATGAGTCAAAAGGTTTTATCAGAAAAAATTCATATATCGCCAACGCATCTTTCAAATATTGAAAACGGAAAATCTATGCCGAGTTTTGGAACATTTATAGATTTATGTTCAGTTCTCAAAGTTAATTCGGATTATTTAATAAGTGGTACTGTTTATTCAGATATTAACGACGAACTATTAGATAAAATAAGAATGTGTTCTGACGATAATAAGATTATTCTTTCTAAAATTGTTGATGCATTTATCAAATAAAATAAAATCTTGCAATATGTTTTTTTATTGTGTATAATCAAGTCCAATAGGACTTGATTTTTTTGTTTGTGGTGATAATTATGAGAATCGGAATTTGTGACGATATTTTTGAATATTGCAGTTCAATAAAAAGTTATGTTGAATATTATTTTAAAATAAATAGTACAAAATGTGAGACTTATACATTTTTGAATGGCAAAGACCTATTAAGTTCAAATATTAATTTTGATATTTTGTTTCTCGATATTGAACTTAATGACATTAATGGAATTGAAGTAGCTGAACAAATATTAGAATTCACTCCAAATACAATCATTATTATTGTTACTAACTACCGAAAATATCTTGATGCTGCAATGGATTTGAATGCATTAAGATTCATTGATAAACCAATAACTCAAGAACGAATTACATCTGCACTTGAAAAGGCTATTATAGAAATCAATAATGGTAGCATTACTGTTCATACTAAAACCAATGAAATAAAGAAGATTAGGAAATGTGATATTATATATGTTGAAGTTGTAAGAAAAACATCTACTTTTTACACTAAAAATGAAATTATAGAATGTAATGAACCGATAACCAAGTTTAGAGATATTCTAAATTCTTCATATTTTGCTATTCCACATAACAGTTACATAGTTAACCTAAACTATGTATTATCATATAAAAGAGATAAACTTCAAATAGATTTTGGTGAAGTCCCTCATACAATTTCAATTGCTACAAGAAAACAGCCAGAGTTTAAACAAAGGTTTATGAGTTTTATAGGAGAAAGTCGATAGCATGAGTAAAGAAAAATTCTTAATTGATATTTTTCAGTATATTTTCGAAGCATTTGTATTTTGGTTGTATGCTGGAATGATTTCATCCCCCAAAAAAAAGAACAGTATCAGTGTTCCTTTCATTATACTAGGCTATGCTATACTTCTTTGTGTCTATGAATTTAACAACTTATTATCAACTGGTTTAAGTATTGTTGTGGTATGCACATTACTTTTCAAATCATTATATTCAATGAGTTTGAAAAATTCCCTTTTCCAGTCATTTATTTTGTTCGGTGTTATGGTGGGTAGTGAATTTATTTCTATGTCAATAGTTGCTCTTATTGCAGATGCTGCTTTTGATATACGAAATGTCAGTTCTAATGTATATTTTGCTGATGTTGTTACCAGTAGATTAGTTTATTTTATTATTCTAATAATTATTGCAAGGATTTTTTCAAAAAAAGAAAACAAAGAATATAATTCCAGACCATATTGGTTAATGCTTATAATGCCCTTGTCAAGCATTGTAATGATAACTATTTTTAGAAATATTTCCATATCATCAGACTTGTCATCGAAAAACTACATTTTATGGATTTTTTCTGCATTACTTGTGTTATTTTCCAATATTATTATCTTTATTATTTTTGAAATATCACAAAATAATGCAATGGAATTAAGTGACTTGAAAGCAATTCAACAGCAAACAGAGAATGATGCAAGATATTTTGAAGTTATTGAACAAAGCAATAAGGATATGCAGATATTTGCACACGATATAAAAAACCATCTAATACAAATCAGAAATATGGAGCACTTTGAAAGTGCAAAGGACTATATTGATTCAATTTATCCACAAATAGAAACATTCAGTTCAATAGGCATAAGTCAAAACAAAATGCTTGATTTAATTATCAGCAAATATATCAAACTCTGTGAAAGTAAAAATATCATTTTTTCTGTTGATGTGAAAACTGCTAATCTGAATTATGTTGCAGATACTGATTTATCAACATTATTAAATAACTTACTTGATAATGCAGTTGAAGCAGCAGAACAAACTGAACATAAGAAAATATTATTAAAAATTTACTCAAAAAGTAAAACCTATGATGCATTGACTTTATCAAATTCCTGTAAAACTCCACCAAGTGCTTCAGGAAAAAAACTGAAAACAACAAAAAGAAACAAAAAACTACATGGTATTGGTCTTAAAAGTATAATGAAAATTGTAGATAAATATAACGGACTTTACGATTGGCATTATAAAGAAGACACAAAAACCTTTGAAACTGTAATAGCATTTCCCAAAACCAAATAAAGAATTATATAAGACGTGTGTTACTTAAGTGTGACACACGTTTTTGCATTTATACCTTATTTTTCTGCTTTTAAGAAAAACGATTGATTACATCTTAAAATATAGTCATTATTAAATTGTTATACGTGCTTTTGAAATACAAGTCATAAAGAGGGTGAAATTGGCAACAATATTCTAATTACTAAAATTTAATTAAATATAAAGGAGAAAGATTATGAAAATGAAAACTAAAACCATGTGTAAAGTTTTATCAGTATTCCTTACATTTCTGATTGTCGTACAGATATTACCATTACAAGTTTTAGCAGAAAGTGTTACTGATGCTATTGCACATAAAGAATTTATTGAAGATGTTTTGAATAATCCAACATCTGAAGACAACACTTCTGATGCAGAAATACTTTATGAAGTTGAAGAAAAAAGAGACGAATACACCAAAGTATATAAAAAGAGTGATGGTACATATACTGCAATTATGACAGAAGAGCCATTGCATTATCTTAATGATGGTGTATGGGAAGAAATCAACAACTCAATGTCTCTTAATAAAAATCTTTATACAAATTTAGACAATTTGTTTAATGTTGAGTTACCAGAAACAATTGATAGTAATGAAAACTTAACCGTTGAAAAAGACGGATACGAACTTTCATTTAGTGTTAATAACATTGAAGAAAGCTCTGCTGTTGTTGAAAATGATATTGTTGTTAGTGATACTAATATCTCTGTGGCAGACGAGGCAATTGCACAAACTCAGTCATCTGTTACATACAACGATGTTGCTGAAGATACAGATTTACAATATATCGTTACTCCAAACTCTATTAAAGAAAATATCATTGTTTCAAACAAGGAAAGTGTGAAAGACACATATACATTTACATTTGAACCAAACGGATTAGATGCTGAAAAACTTGATGACGGTAGTGTTATTTTCAAAGATGAAAATAATGAAATCAAATTCAGAATTCCTCGTCCTGTAATGACAGATGCAAACTTTGCATTTTCTTATGACATTGATGTTGTTTTAATTGAAAATGCTGACGGAACTATTTCTCTTGAATATTCACCATCATGTGATTGGACAAGTAGTTCTGACCGTGTATATCCAATCACTATTGACCCTGCAATCGTGGTTGAAAACAAGGAAGTTTCTTGGGTTGAAGATACTTATGTTATGTATGACAGTTCCAGAAATGAAATGCAAAATACAAATTTCTGTAATGACTATGTTGGTGGTGCTATAGATTTTACTCATACAGACAATGACGGTAATGAACAATATGTTAATGCTGAAATATATACTAAGTTTAATGTTGATGCAATCAAATCATTGGGCGAAAACATAGTATTTACTGAAGTTCAATATCTTTTTATTGGTGCTTCCGCCGATGGCAAAGCTCTTGCAAAAAAGATTGCCACACCAATTGATTTAACAACTGTAACATATGCAACAAAGCCATCACTTGAAGATGAAGTAATTGACTATCACACATCAATATACTCGTTAGAAGATGATAACATAGATTTTTCATACATTCACTTTAACATAACTAAACCATTAAATGAATGGTTTAATGGTGCGAAAAATAATGGTTTTGCAGTTATACCTGGTAACGAAGGATATTATGGATTATATTACTTGAATGGCGTACAGCCAACAACTTCATCATCAGGAACTACAACAAAAACTTATACAACAGTTATCGTTATGGACTATGTTGAAGTGGGTGGTTATAATGAAAATCATAATTATCATAGCCAATCAGTAGGTAGAGCTGGAACAGGCTATGTAAATGATTTTACACAAACTGTTTCTGTCCTTCGTGATGACCTTTCAATTGATGGTAACATCATGCCAGTAACTGTTGGTATGATTTATAATTCTGCAACTTATGATAAAATGAAATCATTGAATTATGATACTATGATGGCATATGGTAATGGTTGGGCACCTAATTATTTGCGTGGTTTTGTAAGAATGTCAGACAACCAGCTCACATACTATACAGAAACCGGAGCTGCAATTGATTATACTTGCACCATAGAAAATGATGCAGTGACATTTGAAGAAACTTATTCAGATATTCATGGTGAACACGGTTATGAAATCGAATATATTGCTGCAACCGACACCGAAGCAGAGCATATTGTCATAACTCGTCCTGATGGTTACGAAGAACGATTTAACAATATGGGATTATTAGCATCTGTTACTAATCCTGATTATCCATCACAAAAAATAAACATCGTGTATGATTCTATGTTTAGAATTGACTACATTACTGATGGTGTTGGCAGAAAGTACGACTACATTTATGACGATACAACTAATTTGTTATCAAAGGTTAAATGTTATGCTGCAAATGGTACACCTATAACAGCCGGTTCTACTACCTTCCCTCTTGAAGTCAACTATACTTATGATGAAAATAAAAATCTTATTGAAGTGACTTTTGCAGATGGTAAATCAGCAGAATACACCTATAATGATAATGGCGATTTGACCATTATGAAAAATATTGATGATTATCGAGTTGAATACAAATACACAGATGATGACCCTGATAATGATGAAACAGAAATTGTCACAAGCAGAGTAAAAAAAGTTATTGAATGGACAAGGGATAACGAAGAGAATATAGATGTTGAAGGTAATAACATTTCATATGACACATCTAACTATCCTCATATAACACTTACTGATGGTAACGGAAACTATGAGACATATCAATTTGATGTTAGTGGCAAATTGCTCTACACAATAGACAACATGGATAATTGTTCTATGACTGGTTATTCAACGAATGATACATACTTTGTATCTTCTTCCGGTGAGCATACAATTTCACAGAATCTCTTGCTTAACCCAAGTTTTGAAAGTCAAGGATTAACAAGTAATATCGCTGAGAATTGGACAAGCACAAATTCAGCTTTTGTACGTGCTTCCTCTGATGATACTCATTTTGGTGGCTATAATTTCTATTCCTCTAATTCAGGCACTGCGAGTGTAAAACAAGATGTTACTGTTTTAGGTAATGGACAATACACTTTTTCTGCATATGTCAAATCAGACGATGCAAATGAAGGCTCACTTTATATAAAAATATCAGCATATAATAGGTCTAACACACTTTTAGCAAGCGAACTTTCTCCTAATATAGAATCAACTGCAGGAGAATGGTTGCGCTATTCAGTTACGCTTGATATACCCGAATCAACTGCAGCTAATAAAATCGCTAAAAAACTTACTGTTGAATTTGGTTCAACTGACAGTGGACTTTTCTCAGTAGATGATGTTCAATTAGAACAATCGCCTTCAACAAGTTCATTTAATTATATCAAAAACGGTGGTTTCAGATACGGAACAGATGACTGGGAAAATGCAAGTGACAAGACTATCGTTAATACAACAATAAACAATGAATTAGCTAAAGCATTGACTTTTACAGGTGGACTTAATGCATCAAATTCAATCTGTCAGACAATCACAATTAATGGTAAAAAAGGTGATGCTTTTACTGTTGGTGGCTGGCTTAAAGGTTCATTTGTAAACTCATCTACAAATAACAAATGGATTCTTAACACAATTGAAGAATCCACTACTGATATTTTCAATTTTACTAACGACCGATTTGCACAAATTGAGGTCAGATACGAATATGAACAAGACAATGAAGATGGTACAAATGAATTCATAACAGAAAAAGTTGTTATTCCATTCGCTGAAAATATTGACGATTGGCAATTTGCAGCAAAAAGTTTTGCACTTGCAGCTGATTGTGAAAAAATCACAATATCTGTACATTACAATAATAATATAGAAACCGCATATATTTCAAATTTTGAAGTAACAAAAGATATGGAAGCAATCGTTCTTTCAAAGGATAAGGAAATCTCAACAGAAGATGAAACAACTTGTGTTTGTGAGGATTGTGAAGAAATTGATTGTACTTGCAGATGTAACCCTGAGAACATATGCGAATGTATCCCTTGTAAACGCAGAAGTTATGAAACAACAACTGATTCATTTGGCAACATAACATCAAATAGTAGTTTTGATGGTTTTAAAACTATTGAACATTTATCTTCTTATACTTTAGACGGAAATTACCTTGCTACTGAAACTGATTCAGACGGAAATACCGTTGAATACGCACATAATCAGCTTAATGGTATTTTGACATTTGTGACAGATGGAAACCATAATACTACATCTTACACTTATGATGCCTATGGCTTATTAACGGCAGTTTCAGCTATAAATACAGATTATCTTTCTGGAAACACTGTAACAGCATCTGCAAACTACACATATGAAAAGGATAAATTAGTAAGTATTACACACAATGGGTTCTCTTATAATTTCTCTTATGACTATTGGGGACAGTTAAAAGAAGTTTCTGTTAATGAACAGCCTATCGTTACATATACATATGGTGAATATGAATGTCGTGATAGAATCATAGAAGTTACTTATCACAATAATGATAGTCAAAATCCCGAAATCACTTCTAGTTCAATCTTAGTAGAGTATTATTACGACATGGCCGGAAATATTACAGACATTTTGATTAATAGTGTTAAAAATTACAAGTATAAATACGATTCTTTTGGAAATTTAACTTCTGTCAACGAAATCGGTGTGCGTATCACTAACTACATTGATGGAAGAATTGAGGTAATAGATAACAACAGAAACATCTATACCTCATTCACAAATAAAGAAGGTGAATTTGTTGAAATACTTGGTGGCGTAGCATATACAAATGAAAATGGTGAATTAACTAACATAGAAAATGGTGCAATTTACACTTCACAATCTTTTGATAGTGTATATGACGTTGCTTCAGGTAAAACTACTGAAAAAAGTGATATCACTACACCAAATAACAAAACAATCGGTAGTATTTCACAAAAAGATTGGTTTGGTAGATATACTGAAAGTATAATTCAAACAGAAAGTGTAAGTGATGATAATCTAGACAATGAATTTGTCGCTATAAAAACTCAATATACTTATCCAGAATATGATAATCAGAAAACTTCAAATCAAATCATCAGTTATTCAAATATGATAACTTATGGCACAGATACAAGTATTAATAATAAAGAAGCATATTACGGATTTTCTTATACTTATGATGATAACGGTAATATTATTGAAGAATACAAACAAAGTATAACTGGTGCCAAAGTTTTAAGGTATGCGTATGTATACGATAGTCTTAATCAACTAGTACGTGTAAACGATAGTATTAACGATGTAACATATGTTTATAGTTATGATAATGCTGGCAATATTCTTTCAAAGGCAGAGTATTTTTATACAACAGATGCAATAATAACAGATGAACCAGAAAAAATTGTCAACTATACTTACGATGTCAATTGGAAAGACAGACTTAATTCATACAATGGAGAAGAAATTATATACGACAACATTGGTAATCCAATAACATTTGATGGTGCATCTCTAAGTTGGATAGGTCGTCAACTTGAATCATATACATTTACAGAAGAGGATGAAAATGAAAATCTAATAACAAAACGAATTATTTATAGTTATGATGAAAATGGTTTAAGGAATCGTAAATCCGTTTATATTAAACTACCCGATGAAGATGACAATTCATACATTCTATCAGAGCAGTACGACTATACATGGTCAAACGGATTGTTAATAAATCAGGTATATACAGAATATAAAAATAATATATCAACAGTATTCGCTGTAAAATTTATTTATGATGCTTTTAGTTCACCACAAGGGTTTACTCTTAATAATAAAACATACTTATATTTAAAAAACATACAAGGTGATATTATTGGCGTTATAGATGAGTTGGGAAATAATGTATTAACATATACATATAATTCATGGGGACAGTTCAAACAAACTGTTGAAGCTGATGATAATAGAAATACAATTAAATACATGAAAAGGTTCCTACCTTTTGCTTATCGCGGATATTGTTATGATTATGATACTGGTTTATATTATTTACAGAGTCGCTATTATTCACCTAAGATTGGCAGATTTATAAATACTGATGATACACAAATGGCAATTGTTACACTTGGCGAGACTTTAGGTGTAAACCTTTTTGCTTATTGCAACAATAATCCTATAGTATATGCAGATTATAACGGTTATGTATCTGTAACATTTTATAATTATCGCATATATTGGGATAACCCAAATGATGATGCTTTCTTTTATAATAGAAATATAAAACCAACTGAAGATGATTATAAGAATTGGAAAACCTGGGGGAACTTACAAAAAGCAGCTAGCTTACTTTATCCACAAGGCGCGGCTTTTTACAAACACTATAGAAGCAACAAAGGAACAGACTACTACTATGATTATGGTTTAGCTTATAAACAAGATTCCTCAATCAAGAGTAATGTAAATTCCGTTTTAAATTTACTAAAAACCGCAACAGAATACTTCAAAAAGAATAACAATACTTGGTATACTGTTTGTTCTTCTTTGGTTTATGTAAGTTCTAAGACAATGAATTGGAGATTGGCTCTAGGTGGTCATAGATTTTATGTCTATGCTTCAGCATACTATAATTCGAGTACAAAAAAATATACTGTAAACTACACGGTATTAGCACAGGATAGATATAATTTTGATGGAAATGGTAAAAGCTTTTTGGGAATACCAGACACTTTAAATGCACGTTTTGTTACATTAGGATGGGCAAAGTTCTTTAACTCAATAGGAACAATGACGGGAACATTAACATGGAAAAAGAAATAAAAAAATTTTGGAGTATTACATTAATCATTCTGATAATTATTTCAATTATTGTTATATCATCTCTCTTTCTATCCCATATTTTTTTGGTGTACTACGGAAATATTGATGGATATATTATAGAAAACACCAAAATCTACATACCAGAAAGCACACCCAAAAAATATCATTCTACCCCATTTTCAATTGACACTTTTGATTATTGGATTTTCAAATTGAATGAATACGAAGCAAGTGAGATAGAAAAGGAGTTAGAAAACGGCAATTGGAACTCAATAGAGCAATTTCATATTTATAAACTATCGGAATTAAATTATTTAAAAATAATACACAAATATTCCAAGTTAAAAAGTAATTGTTTTTTAAGTATTTATGACTTAAAATCAGGAGAAATAATCACAAATAATGACGAAAGTATTTTTTTGGATAGTAGTAACTGGGTGGTTTTCGTTTATGACAAAGATGAACAATATTATTATTGCATTCACGAAAGTTATTAATATTCAAAAACAGCAACTTTTTTAAATTACAATGATTATTGTGAAATACTCGATTAATTACAAAAACTAAATCACTTCATCCAAATTTAATAATAACAAATCAAAACTAAGGAGGTGTTATCATCCTAATTATAAACAATACATAAACCCACATAAGTTTGACAAAAGACTGAATAAACTACAATAAATGCACACATTATGTAATACAGCACATTAAAAAGTGTGTAGCGTCACTTGTTGAACTACATATTACATTGCATTTTAAAAAGTATAATTTTAAAAATATCGATGAGCTAAAAACTCATCGATATTTTTTACCCTAATCCACATCATTTATTAAAGTCTTTTTTTCGAACAATTTATCATGCACATTCTGCGTTTGTACCGTATTTTTCTGTAGTTGTACCTACTGTATTGCTATTATATAAAATAATTATAAAATATAATCAATTATAAATATAGGAGGAAATTATTATGAAAAAAATAGCAACAAAAATCATTAGTATCATTCTATCGGCATTACTGATATTTTCAGTAATGCCAATGACAGTTCTTGCAGCTGAATCCGTTGCATCTGTTACGACATTAACAGGCGAAGTTACTGAATATACCTCACTCCGAAAGGCTTTTCTATCAGCTGATGAGAATGTTGGTTCAGTTGTAACACTATTAACCGATATCGACTTAGGTGAAAGCTATGTATATACAGATGTCGGAGATTTTACTCTTGATTTGAATGGCAAAGTTTTGACAGGATGTTATGGTCTTCTTGTTAAAGTTCGTAAGAATAGCAAATTAACAGTTAAAGACAGTGTGGGTAATGGAAAGATTAAAAATACTGGTGACACGAATAATGAGGACCCCTTTAGCGGTTATTCTGCTATTGACCACGATGGAACACTCATAATTGAAAGTGGTTCATTTTCAGGGAAGAATGGAATACAATCCGGAGGTAAGCTTGTTCTCAAAGGTGGAAAAATAACCAGTGCAAGTTGGGGATGGGGAATAGAATTTTTTACAGACGAAACTGCACATGAAGACTTTAACGGTTCTGGTGTTTTTACAGGTGGAACAGTAATTGGTGGAATATCTATTGATAATGGTCGTGGTAGTAATCCTATTGGAGTTGATAGTCTTCTTGAAGATGGATACGCATTTTTCAATGAGGACGGGAATGAACTTCTTGGAGATAACGGAACAGTTATTTATGACACAGTAACAATTGGAAAATCAATAACAAAAGATAAATATCAGGCTAAAGTTACGCTATCTAATGGTACAGAAAATTTCTACACATCTGTTAATGAAGCTTATTTCCAAGCTCGTTATAGAAAAAATAATGATTATTCTTTAATAACATTGTTAAAAGATATAGAATTAACAAGTTATTTAGGAACTGACGAATTTTCTCCAATTCCAACGACAAAAGATGTCATTTTTGATTTGAATGGTCATACAATAACAAGCACAGGTTCAAATGTATTCCTTATGCCATCTTATAGACCATCAAACTCTACTCTCACCGTAAAAGACAGTATTGGTACAGGTGAAATCATCCTTAATTCACAAGATAGAATTCAATCAGCAGCGATTCAGGGATATAATGTAGTTTTAGAAAACATTAAGATTACTTCTAATGAATATGGTGTTGCATCACATAATCTTACAATGACCAATTGTACTGTATCTGCTGAAATTGAAGCTGTATCAGGAACAAATATGATAATCAAAGACAGTACAATATCAAGTGGCCTTACGGGTGTAAAATGTGGTGATGGTGATGTTTCAATTTACAATACGGAAATCACTAGTGTAAAACATGGTATTGAAGGTGGAAAACCACAGCTTTATGATGGAACAAAAGTTGTAAGAACGGGAGATTATCCATACTCAACTTTAAGTCCTAATGGAACTTTAGCCGATTGTTTGCCTGAAGGTAATTTCTATTATGATTTAAATGATAATCAAATTGATTATACAAGTTATCCAGTTTCCACAACTAAAAATTTCATTGTTAAAAACAAATTCCCTGTATCAGTTATTCAACCTGATGGTACAACAGAATATTTCCCAAGTGTTGATGAGGGTGTAGATAAAGCAAATAAAGATATTGACAGCATACTTAAATTACTTACTGACATTCTTTTAAATTCTTCACTTACATTTGATGGTACAACAACTCTTGACCTTAATGGTAAAAACCTTGAAGTAAATGATGAAAATTCAATTTTAGTTGGTAATGGTGGATTACTTAATATTGCTGACTCTCTTGGTAATGGTACAATTGACGGTGGTACAGTTAAAGTTGATGGTGGTACTCTCAACTTTAACGATGGTACAATTGTAAGTACAACAAACGGTATTACAAATTCAGGTGGTACTGTTAATGTCAATGGTGGCGAAATCATCTCTGAAAACGGATATGTAGATATTTTCGTTGAGGGTGATAACACTACAAAAGTTTATGGTGGTACTTATGAAGATGGTTTCACAACATCAGGTGCAACAATAAGTGAAGTTCTTGCAGATGGTTATGTGTTCTATAATGGCGAAGGTGCTGTTGAAATTACAGACAACCAAAAAGAAGTTAATGACAACGTTGTAGTTTATGAAAAGACAATCGTAACTGCTATGTCATCACAAATTCGTTTCAATAAAAAAGATGACGGTTCTTATGCAGGAACATTCGATGTAAGAACACGAGCAAAAATAACTGATGCAGACTTTAAGAAATATATTGCAGGTTCAAATGAGGATGCAACAAATAAGATTTCAACTGTTGGCTTTGTTTATTCAACTGCTGAAACTGAATTTGATATTGATGTAGCAAAATCAGTTGCACAAGGTGGCAATGCTAAAGGCTTTGTCAATAAGCCTGTAAGCTATATTCAGGATGCAGACGGATATTACATGTTCACTTGTCTTGTAACAGGTATTCCTGAAGAAGAGCTTGACAACGGACTCACAGCATACGCATACATCTGTGTTGATGGCACTTGGTATTTCTTCCCTGTTGAAGTAACAGCAGAATTTGCTGAAATGTACAGCACATACTATCCAATCGCAGCAGAACAGTATGGATGGGAGGCATAACTCCCCTATTACACATTAAAATAACTAAACTTTTTTATTCACGAATAAAAGTCGTCATTTTAAGCACATCACTTCATATAACTCAACATTTTTTCACTTCGTTTAAAATGACGACTTTTAAAATAGAAAGGACTATTTATGAAAAAATACGAAACACCGGATTTTGATGTAACAATCTATGAGGTCGAAGATGTAATCACAGCATCATCACCGGGTAATCTTGAATTTGGTAATGACGACCCAAACGGTGATGAAGGCTGGTTTGGATAATCTATATATAAAATTAAACAAAACCGATAAAAGCACCGATAAATTTATATCGGTGCTTCAAAAAATATTTTTATTTGTCACAAAATGTTGATTTTTTACGATTTATATATAAAAGGGAGTATTTTAATAAATCTTTTCAAAATTTTCTCAAATGGAAATAACAAATTTTATGTTTTCATTTGAAAAAGTTTTGAGAAAAAACTAATAACTTACAATAACCTCTTATTATTGTAAGTTGTTATATAAAGGATAATATCAAATTAATTTACAGAAATGAGAGGTAAAAAATGAAATACTCAATTATTATTACATATTATAAAGGCTTTAACATTTTAAGAAGTATGCT
>CAJGCX010000011.1 GCA_904501895.1 Clostridiaceae bacterium | reverse complement strand
GTAGATACGAGCCTGCATAAGTGCTTCGTCCTCAACTGCAACACGACAAGCATTATAGAATTTGTGGAAGAGTGTTGCAAGGTCGATGCAATAACGAGTAATCTTTGCAGGGTCATAGTTCTTTGCAGAGTTTACGATTTCGTCTGTAAGAGATGCAAGATGACGGATAAGCTCGATTTCTTCAGGAGCTGTAAGGAGCTTAAGCTCGTCCTTTGTGCAATCACGAACTGTTACACCGTCTGCCTGGATTTTACGAAGAATGCTGTGAATACGAGCGTTTGCATACTGACAGTAATAAACAGGATTCTGGCTTGACTGCTCAACAGCTAAGTCGAGGTCAAAGTCCATCTGTGAACCAGGTTCTCTCATATTAAATAAGAAACGAACTGCGTCAACAGGAATATCCTCAAGCAAGTCAACGAGTGTGATAGCTTTACCTGTACGCTTACTCATTCTTACAACCTCACCGTCACGTGTAAGACGAACAAGCTGCATAAGAATAACATCGAGTCTGTCAGAGTCAAGGTCAAGTGCTTCAAGAACACCCTTCATACGAGCAACGTGACCGTGGTGGTCAGCACCCCAGATGTTAATGGCCTTGTCAAAGCCACGAGTTACAAGCTTATTCTTGTGGTAAGCAATATCAGCAGCAAAATATGTTGGGTTACCATTCTGACGGATAAGAACATCGTCCTTAAGCTCAAGCTTATCGATTTCTTCCTGAGTTTTGCCCTGACGAAGAAGCATTTCTGTCTGTACCTTAATGTTGTTGTACCATACAGCACCATCTTTTTCATAAGTAAGACCCTTGTTTGTAAGGTATTCGATAACTTCCTTAACAGCACCGCTATCGTGAAGAATACTTTCCTTAAACCAAGTCTTGTACTCAATACGATACTTTGCCATGTTTGCTTTCATATTTTCAATATTCTTTGGAAGAGCAAAATCAACAAGAGCCTTTCTTCTTTCTTCTTCGCTCTTATCGATGAATTCATCACCATAAACATCGGCAAACTGCTGTGCTCTTTCCTTAATATCCTCACCGTGATAGCTGTCCTCAGGTAATTCTACTGCATTCTCACCCTTGAAAATCTGCTGATAACGGATATCAAGTGAAAGACCGAATTTTTCAATCTGATTACCTGCGTCGTTGATGTAGAATTCTCTTTCTACCTCATAACCTGCCATATCAAGCACTGCAGCAAGACAGTCACCTAATGCGCCACCACGAGCATTACCCATATGCATTGGTCCTGTTGGATTTGCAGAAACGAACTCAACGTTGATTCTCTTACCTTCACCATAATCACTTCTGCCGTAGTCCTTGCCCTGTGCCTTAACATCAAGCAAAATATCAGCATAAAAATCCTTTGAAAGTGTAAAGTTTACGAAGCCTGCACCAGCAACTGTGCAAGAATCGAAATATGTTCCGTCAAGCTCAATGTATTTTGCAACTAAATCTGCAATCATTTTAGGTGCACGACGGAAAGCCTTTGCACAAACAAATGCGATATTTGATGAATAGTCACCATTATCACGATTTGCAGGAACTTCAATGTTGAATGCAGGAATTGGCTCTGCAGGGATTTCGCCCTCGCATACAGCCTTACCTAAAGCATCAACAATAAGTGTATGTAATTCGTTAGTAGCCTGTTTAACTAATTTTGACATGCCTTTCTCTCCTCAACATATATAATCATTGTGTTATCCGATACAAATCCGTTATTGAAATCAAGTGAATATCTCATTTTGAGAATTCCACCATTGTCATCCCTTGACCAATCCACCTGGTTTCCGTAAATCCCCATTGTCAATTCACCGTAAGGTGTTCTGTAAAACGTGTGATGACGAACATTCTTTTCAACCATCATTTCACTGCTGAACTGACCATTTCGAACAATACTTACTGTATCATTTCCGAAAACAGTAATTATTGTCTCTTCAGGACCTGTTTCTTCATTGTTTTCCACATATTCAATTATGCTTTTGTCTTCCTCACAGGTAAGTGTGCCTGCAACGGACATTTCACCTGTGTTATCACCATTTTCAGTTTTTTGCTTACTGATAATTCTTATAACTGCGTCTTTTTTCACTGTGCAAATTCCTTTTCCCATTTTTCAATCGCAAGAGTACAGAGCTTATCAATCAAATCTCCGTAAGAAATTCCTGCCTTATCAATAAGCATAGGATACATGCTGATATTTGTAAATCCAGGAAGAGTATTTGGCTCGTTCAAAAGTACTGCACCGTCAGAGTATCTTACAAAGAAGTCAACTCTTGCAAGTCCTGAGCATCCCCAAGCCTTATAAGCTCTTATTGCCTGCTCCTGAACCTCTTTTATCTTCTCTTCACCGATTCTTGCAGGAATGTGAAGTCCGCTGTCTGACTCATATTTTGCTTCAAAATCGTAAAACTCATTGCTTGGCTCGATTTCGCCAACTGCACCTGCGAATGGCTCGTCATTACCCATGACAGCACATTCAACCTCTGCACCGAGAATCGCTTCTTCAACAACAACACGTGAGTCAAACTGGAAAGCGTAATCAAGTCCACGCTGAATTTCCTCAAGTGTCTTTGCCTTTACAACGCCAACTGATGACCCTGCATTTGCCGGTTTAATGAAAACAGGAAGACCTAAATATTCTTCACATTCTCTTGCAAATTCACGACCACGATGCTCAAAATCGTATTTTGTTATGTATTTCCACTTTGCCTGTGCAATTCCGTTTACATCACAGATGGCGTTTGTCATAGCCTTATCCATACAAACCGCAGATGCCATTGTATTGCAGCCAACATAAGGAATACCTGCAACTGTAAGAAGACCCTGCATTGTACCGTCTTCACCATTTTTTCCGTGCATTACAGGGAAGCAGACGTCAATTCTGATTTTTTCATAACCATTTTCATTGAATACGATTATACCTCTGTCAGCACGGTCACTTGAAATAATAGCCTTTTTAAGCTTTGCTTTATCGTCGAGCCAACCGTCCTTTTTGAGATTGTTGAAATCTCCGTTATATAAGAACATTTCACCCTGCTTTGTAATTCCAAGCATTATTACGTTGTATTTGTCCTTTGGGATATTTCTGATAACAGATGTAGCTGAGACACAGGAAACATCATGCTCAGATGAAACACCACCAAAAATTATAAGTGCATTTTTCATATTTTGCCACCTCGCAAAAAGTCATACTTCCACATCTAATGATATTGTACTATATTTTAATTCAATATTCAATTATAATATTCACAAATTTTTGGTGACAAATTGAAATAAATGTGTTATATTATATAGGATATATTATTTTTATTGATTTGAGGTATTAAAAATGCTCGATAGAAAAGAAGCACTCTCACTCGTTTTAAAGAATTGTTCAGAAAAGTTTGAACAGATTGGATTTGCATCTTCTGCTGTTGTTGAAAATGGTGAAGAAGCTTATGCTGACTTTGTAAAGGACGATGTTACAATCCGTCTTGTAAGCCACGATAATCTTCTTGATGTTACCGAAAAGGCAGGGGAAGGTGACTTTGTAAAGGTTGAGTCAAACCTTCTTGACCTTGAAACATACGAAGACAGAGATATTAAATCACTTTCAAACGAAATCTGCGAAACTGTTTCTTCATCTTATGGTAAGAAGGCTCGTCAGGTTGTAAAGAAAGCACCACAGACTATTTCAAAGTCAGCGGCTAAAAACGGTACTGAATATGATGCAAATACTCTTGCAAGTCGTATTTCAACTCTTTATCCTGAGCTTAAGGAAGCATATAAAGAAAATTTCCAGACTTATGATGAATTCCTTGGTGAAGATTTCTTTGTAAATCACGCTAACAAATACATTATGGAAACAATTCGTTCAAATGACCCACAGACAATGAAGAAGCTCTTCAAGATTTTGAGCGAAATTTATGAAAATGGTTCAAGTGATGTTCAGGACCTTGTTGTTGTTACAATTCTCGGTGAAATTGATAATGACCAGGCACTTCTTGAAAAATGTCGTGAACAGATTACTGATGAGGATTTCTATGAAACTCTCGTTGCTGTAAATAAGTACCTTGCATCTTCAGCAGGTAAAAAAGCAAAGGAAAAGATGAAGAATCCTCCTGCATACAAGCCACCTAAAAAGAAAACAGGTGGTATGATGAGTTCGCTTATGGGTATGCAGCCACCACAGCAGTAGAATGCAAAATTATAGAACAAAAACAAGGGAAGTTCACATTTGTGGACTTCCTTATTTTTCTTTGTATATCTATATTACAAAATTGTAAAAATTAAGTTTTATGTGTAGACTTTTGTTTTTTGTAGTGGTATAATACAATAGATTATATGTGATATTACGCCCATTTTCAGGAGGCCTACGATAGAATGAAGATACTAAGAGTGCTTATTATATTAGCATTTATTGTAACATCAGCATTGTTTGGTGTGTTTTATGTAAAAGAAAAAATGACAACTGATAATACGATTCCAGTTATTACCGTTGAGCAGGAGGTAATTGAAGTAAGCTTTCAGGCAACTGATGAAGAGCTTCTTCAGGGCGTTACTGCTTATGACGAGAAGGATAAGGATATTACTGATAAGGTTATAGTTGAGTCTGTATCAAAATTCCTTGATGACGGTATGTGTAAGGTTGTTTATGCTGTGTGCGACAGTGATAATAACGTATCAAACGCTTCAAGAAAAATTAAGTTCAAAAATTATGAACCACCAAAGTTTTCTGTTCACGAATCACTTTGCTATTCAATATATGATAAGATTAATATTTCAAATGCAATCAAGGCAAAGGATTGCATTGATGGTGATGTTTCAAGAAGTATAATTATTACTTCTGAAGACTTTACAGGCTCTGTTGTGGGGGTTTTCCACATAGATGTTTCCGTCACAAACAGTAAGGGCGATGTAGCTACTATCAAATTACCTCTTGTTATTGAGGACAGAAGCCTTGTAGCACCTGTGATTGAGTTGAGCGAATATCTTATTTATGCTAAAAAGGGTCAGGAAATTGACTGGAGGTCCTTCCTTGTTGGTGTAAAGAGTAACGTTACTGCTGATATTCCTCTTGATTCTGTAAGGGTTGAAACAAACGCAAATATGTCTGAAGAGGGTATATACAGCGTTCATTATTATGTAACTGATTCAAAGGGTGCTCAAGGGCATTCAATACTTAATGTTGTCGTAGGTTGATATTATGAACATATTAAATACCAGAATTGAATTATACAGTATTATACGAGACCTGATAAAAAATGCTTGGGCTATATTTATGGCAGCAGTTATCGGGTTTATGGGTATTTATATTGTAACAAGAAGTGTTTATACACCTGAATATACTGCAAAAGCAACCCTGGTTGTAAATGCTAAGGCTGCATCTTCCGGCACATACTCAATGTTTAATATTTCAGTTGAAATGTCATCAATTGTTGCCAGAGTTATTGTTCAGCCTTCAGTTTGCGATAAAGCAGCTGAAATTCTTGGTGTAGAGGAGTTTGACGGTAAGCTTGAGGCGGAATCTCATAATGATACTAACTTCTTATCACTTTCTGTTACAAGTGATAGTCCACAGAAATCTTATGACCTTCTCAAAGCAGCTATATTGGCTTATCCTCAGATTTCTGATAGCGTTTTTGAAAATGCAGTTGTAAGTGTTCTGAAAATGCCTGAGGTTCCTCATTCTCCATCAAACGGGATTTCAACGGCGAACAGAATTCTTATTTCAACTGCTTGTAGCGTGCTTGTGGCAGGTCTTATAGTTGTTTTTTCACTCCTCAGAGATACAGTTAAGGATGAAGATGATTTCAAAAACAAGCTTGAGGCAAAGCTTATAGGCACTGTTCCTCACGAAAAGAAGCCGCTGAACATCCGTGAAAGACTTCAGGGAATGAACAAGGCGCTGCTTATTCATAATAATGCATTTATCAGTCTGAGCTTCGTTGAAAATTATCATAAGCTTGCTGCGAAGGTTGAGCATATTAATCATCGTAAGGGCTCAAAGGTTTTTGCAATTACAAGTGTTGCAGAAAACGAAGGTAAATCTACTGCTGCGGCAAATATTGCTATTTCATTGGCTGACCGTGGTCACAAGGTAATCCTTATTGATATGGATTGCAAAAAGCCTGCTTTGTTCAGAGTGTTTGATAAGAAGCCAAGTGAAAAATCAGAGTTCGGTAATCTTCTTAATAAGAATATTGAAGCAAAGGATTTCCGTCTTAAGAGATACAAGCAGTCACAGCTTTATCTTGCAATAAATACAATTCCATATCCTGAATATGGTGAATGGATTGAAAGCGGAGATTTAAGAAAGGTTATCAAGAGCTTTGAAGCACAGGCTGACTATATTATTCTTGATACTGCCCCTATTGTTGTTGATGCTTTTGTTACTGATATTGTAAAAATGGCTGACCAGACAATTCTTGTTGTAAGAACAGATACAGCTTTTTCATCAGATATCAACGATGCTGTTGCTACAATCAAAGAGGTTGGTGGACATATGGCGGGTTGTATTCTTAATGACACATATCCTGACTTTAACTTGTTTGCAATGGCAGGCACAGGAGAAAGTGGCTTCCGTTACGGAACACGATACGGTAAATATAGCCGATATGGTAACAAGTATGGAAAATACGGTAAGTACGGCAGATACGAAAATCCAAAAGAATCGAAAGATGAATAAAGGAAAAGAATACAGATGAAAGAAACCGATAACAAAACAAAATCAACGAAAACCTCAGAAATGCTGAATCTGAATTTGGAAGATGTTGCGATTGCCATCAGAAAATTCGGATGGGTTTGTATGCTTTTTGCAATAATTCTGGGTGCCATCACCTTTGTTTATAAGCATATAACATTTGTACCACAGTATAAGTCTGAGGCAACGTTTACAGTAGATACACAGAACAGCTCTTCAATTGGCGGTGTGTCTGTTTATTCATTCTATTACAATTCTGCTACTGCAGACCAGTTGTCAAAAACATTCCCATATATTCTTTCAAGTGATTTGCTTTATGATGCAATCCGTGAGGATTTGGGTGTTTCGCTTCTCGGTGCATCTCTTGGTGCAGGTAATGTTTCGGGTTCAAATATGTTTACAATGCATTGTACTTCAACAGACCCACAACAAGCATACGACGTGCTTGTTTCTGCAATTGAAAATTATCCGTCAATTGCAAAATACTCTGTTGGTAATGTAAAGCTTCAGATGATTACTGTACCAACAGTTGCAACTGAGCCTTCAAATACTACTGCATATATCGGGTCAGTTGTCAGGGCAATGATTGTGGGTCTTGTTATGGGGCTTATTGTTATAGTAATATACGTATATAGCAGAAATACAATGAGAAATAAAGAGGATATTAAGAAAAGCCTTGGGTCAGAAGCTCTCGGTACGATTCCTTATATCAGCTTTAAGAAATACTCAAAAGAAATTGATAAGGCAATTCTCTGGACAAATCCAAATGTTGATAAAGCCTTCTATGAATCTGTCCGAGTTTTAAGAAATGTCTTTAAGAATTCACTTAAGCCTGGCGAGAAAATCATTATGGGCACAAGTACTGCACCGAGTGAAGGTAAAACAACTGTTGTTACAAACCTTGCACTGTCACTTTGTGAGCAGGGTAAAAAGGTGTTGCTCGTTGACGGCGACTTGCGACATCCTTCAGTTTCACCACTTCTCGGTGTTGACCCTGAAAATCTTGATTACGAGGTTGTTGAAAAGGACTATAAGATTGCTTACCTTGAGGAATTCAACATCTATTTCATGGTATTCAATACAAGCTATGGTAGTAAGTTCAAGTACGTAAACTCAAGCTATATCAAGAATGTATTTGATGCAGTCCGTGATGACTTTGACCTGATTCTTGTTGACACACCACCTTGCGGACTTGTTTCTGACGCACTTTTCTTTGCTCAGGCATCAGACGCAGCATATTATGTTATCTTGCAGGATGCTGTAAGAATTTCAAAAATCCAGAGTGGTTTCAATAACCTTTTATCAACTGATATAAGAATTATGGGTTGTATTCTTAATGGTGCTCAGGCTTCCCATGCAGGTCACGGTTACGGATACAGATATTACGGTTACGGATATGGCTATAAAACATATCATAACTATCACTACGGAAGCAGATACAGTCATTATAATAAGCATAAGAGCTCAGGCTACGGTTATGGCTACGGCTCAGGCTATGGCTATGGTTACAGTAATGGCTATGGTTATGGATATGGTGGATATGGCAAGAAAAAGAAATCAAAGCATCACCACCATTATGGTTTAAGCTTAGGTAAAGGAAAGAAGCATGAGAAAGAATGAGGACTATCGCAATCTTCTGCGAAATATGGCCCGTGAGTGGAAATGGATTTTCTCCTATGTGAGAAAATACAGATTCGCTCTGTTTCTCTATACCTTCCTTGGCCTTGTTGCAATCGGAATGTCACTTGGAGTTTCCGTTGCAGGAAAGCATCTTATTGATGCTGTTGTTGGTAAAGCAAGTGATACTATTATAATGTATGCCGGTATCGCTATTGCACTTGCGGTTTTTCAGCAATGCTTTCAGTCCATTTCATCTTATGTTACAGCAAATGTCAGTAGTAAAATAAGTAATGAAATCCGTGAGGATATTTATGGACACATTGTTACAGCACAGTGGGAGGAAATCAGCAGATTTCACTCAGGAGATGTGATTAACCGTCTTGAAATTGACGTTCAGACAGTTTCGTCAGCGGTAATCGGCTTTATTCCAAATGCAGTTACGAAAATTGTTCAATTTTTGGGTGCATTGGCCATTGTCCTTTACTATGACAGCACAATGGCTGTAATTGCTCTTATGAGTGCACCGATATTGTTTATATCATCAAAAGTTCTCATAAAAACAATCAGAAAGTTCAGTCAGTTAAGTCGTGATTTGAACGGTAAAATCCTTTCTTATTCAGAGGAGTCAGTGCAGAATCTGTTGACAATTAAGGCTTTTGGTCTTACTAAGGAATACATAAGCAATTTTAAAAAGGTGCTTGAAAATTATCGAAAGACAAAGTTGGCCTACGATAAATTTAGCATTGCAATGACACTTTGCTTGTCACTTGTGGGACTTATAATCTCTTACGGTTGCTACGGTTGGGGTGTTTACCGATTGTGGCAAGGTGTGATTACTTATGGCACAATGACTCTGTTTATTCAGCTTTCAGGCCAGTTGACCTCTTCCTTCAGTGCGCTGGCAGCACTTGTTCCGTCAGCTGTTTCTACAGCAACCTGTGCAGGACGAGTAATGGAGATTACTGAGCTTGCAAGGGAAATGGATAAGGATAAGGAAAAGGCCGAGGCGTTTTATGAAAAAGCAAAGGAAAAGGGAGTCAGCATAGTATTTGACAACGTTTCCTTTAAATATAAGGATGGCGATAGTGTCGTCATCAAGGATGCATCCTTTAAGATTAATGCAGGTGAAACAGTTGCTCTTGTTGGTCCTTCAGGTGAAGGTAAAACAACAATTCTCAAGCTTTTGCTTGGAATTATGCCTGTAACATCAGGTGAAATTTATCTTCAGTCCGAGGATGGAGATAAAATTACGATTTCTGACAGTACACGACGATTCTGCTCTTATGTTCCTCAGGGAATCAACATTTTTTCAGGTACAATCCGAGAAAATCTTACCGCAGTTAACAAAAACGCAACTGATGATGACCTTTATAAGGTTACAAAGGCTGCAGCACTTGAAAAATTAATTACTTCACTGCCTGATGGCTTTGAAACTCACATAAACGAGCAGGGCGGAAACTTTTCACAGGGTCAGTTGCAGAGATTTGCAATTGCTCGTGCATTATTAAAGGACTCAATGATTCTTTTAATGGACGAAACCACATCGTCACTTGACCCGAAAACGGAAAAACAGGTGCTTGAAAATATAATGATAGCAAATCCTGCAAAAATCTGTCTTATTACAACACACAGAGAAAGTATGCTGAAATACTGCGATAAAGTATTCCGCGTATCTCAGGCAGATGGGATATCGCAAATAACAGAAGATGACAATGACTGATAACGCAATGTTATCGGTCATTTTTGTATATTTATGACAAAAAATTACAGGTATATTTCTTGACTTTATAAAATTTAGGAGGTAAAATATATATGTATAATTATTTTTAAAATTGGCACAACTGTAACGTTTTATGTAAAGAAATATAGTGCCGATGAGAGGAGAAATGATTATGAAGACTAATAAGAAGGGCTTGCAGAAGGTAACGGCATTGTTGTTGGCAACAATTATGATTTTGTCAGCATTTGCAATGATGCCAAATGACATATTCAAAGCAAGCGCAGCAGGTGCATCACTTGATGACCGTCTTGAATTGAACTTCAACAACAATTGGAAGTTCTTCTATGGTGACGAGTCAGGTGCTTATGCAAAGGCTTATGACGACTCAGCGTGGGAAACAGTTGAGTTGCCGCACGATTTCAGTATGAATCAGACCTTCAATGATGAATCAGAAATGCAGGTTGAAGGTGAAAGTGGTAACTTAGCCGGTGGTACAGGCTGGTACAGAAAGACATTTACAATGTCCTCTGATGCTCGTGACAGAGCTGTAATTCTTAACTTTGATGGTGCTTATAAGGATACTTATGTTTATGTTAACGGTAAGCTTATAGGTGAGAACCACTATGGTTATAACAGCTTCTCATTTGACATCAGTGAATATCTTGTATGTAACGGTGAAACAGCAAATATTATTGCAGTAAAAGTTGAGCATCAGCTTTTCTCAAGCCGTTGGTATTCAGGTTCAGGTATTACACGTGATGTAACATTGACAATTGTTGACCCTGTTCACGTTGACCTTTACGGTACTTATGTAACAACACCTAACCTTGAAGGCAGTAATGGTGCTGACGGTACAGTTAATGCAAAAATTTCTCTTATCAATGAATTCCCAGGTACAAAGAATGTTGTAGTTAAGGCGGAAATCCTTGACTCAACAGGTGCTGTTGTGGGTACATCTGCTACATCAAGCACAATTACAATGACAGCTAATTCAAAGCAGGAGGTAACTCTTACTCCTGTACTCGAAAATCCTGCTCTCTGGAATTCATGGGATTTGGGTACTCCTAATCTTTATACTCTTCGTACAACTATTTCCGAAAACGGAAATGTAATTGATACTTACGATACAGAATTCGGTTATCGTTGGTTTAATTGGACAAAAGCAAATGGTTTCTCTCTCAATGGCAAAAATGTTAAATTCGAAGGCGTTTGTATGCACCATGACCAGGGTGCTCTCGGCGCTTCTCAGGAATATGACGCAATCTATCGTCAGGTAATGATTCTTAAGGATATGGGTTGTAACGCTATCCGTACATCTCATGGTACTCCTTCAAGAGTATTTATGGACATCTGTAACCAGGTTGGTATGCTCGTTATGGTTGAATTCTTTGACGGTTGGGATACTGCAAAGAATGGTAACTCAAACGACTTCAGCGTTTATTTTGACGAAGTAATTGATACTGCAACAAATGAAATCCTCGGTGCAGAGGCAGATATGATGTGGTATGAATTTGTTGTTACACAGTCAATTAAGCGTGACCGTAATGACCCATCAGTTTTCTCTTGGGACGTTGGTAACGAGCTTAACGAAGGTGCTTCAACAGGTAATTTCACAACAATTGCACAGAATTTGCAGACATTGATTGATGCACTTGACCCAAGACCTATCTTACAGGGTAACAACGGTCCTTCAGATAGTGCAAAAACAGCTGTTGACGGCTTTATGGATGTTATCGGTGGTAACTATAATACTGACAGCTGGATTAATGTTATGACAGGCACATCTGACAGTCGTAACACAAAGCCTTATGTAGGTACAGAAACAGCTTCTGCAACATCTACTCGTGGTGCTTATGATACACTTTCACACTACAACTTTGTGGCTTCAGGATATGACACAGACTGCGTATCATGGGGTCAGAAGGCTGCTGCAGCTTGGTACAAGACAGTTATTTATGACTGGAATGCAGGTGAATTCGTATGGACAGGCTTCGACTATATCGGTGAGCCTACTCATTGGAACTCACATCTTGGCATCGACAGTGCTACTCAGCATGGTTCAGGTGCTCCTAACTCATCATACTTCGGTATTGTTGACACAGCAGGTTTCGCAAAAGATACATACTATCTTTACAGAAGTATGTGGAATGAACATTCAACAACTCTTCATCTTGTTCCTGGTACATGGGATTCAAGTGAACTTGCAAAGAATGGCAACTACGCTTATGTAGCAGTTTATAGTAATGCTGCTAAAATTGAGCTTCTTGGTAATGGTAATGTTATCGCATCAGCTCAGTCAACAACAACTACAACATCTGCAGGTCACAAGTATCAGACTTGGACAGAAACAGCAAACAATTCAAATGTAAATACAACAGAATTTTACACAGGTGACGGTAACGACCTTTACCCACAGTTCCAGGTGAACTATTCAGCCTTCAACACAATTTCAGTTAAGGCTTACGATGCAGATGGTAATGATATCACATCTTCTGCAGTAGGTACAAAGTCAGTTTCAAACACAACTGCGACAAAGATTGTTCCAACAACCTGGGCAGATGCTTCAACAACATATACTGCTGACGGTGACAGCTTCATTTATGTTGAATATACAGCACAGGATGCTAACGGTAATTTCGATGCAACTTACAACGGTACAATTAACGTAACATTACACGGTAACGAAGCTGTATTCGTTGGTGTTGATAACGGTGACCAGACAGCAACACAGAGATTCCAGCAGCCATCTGTATTCACAGGTGAAAATACAGTTCAGGTACCTATGTTCAATGGTAAGGCACTTGTTGTTCTTCGTACAAATGAAAACATTGGTAACGTGGAAATCACAACAACAGCAGCTGACGGTATTGCTGTAGAAGGTCTTACATTTACAACTGTAGCTGAAGATGATACAAAGGGTGAAGACCTCGACGAATTTGAAGAGGCAATGCCTCAGCCCGAAAATCTCAGATATGTACCAACTCAGTATGATGAGTGGGAAATTATGAGAAATGAGCTTATCGGCGACGATGGAAACTCACTTGAAGCTGATTATACACTTTATTCAGCAAATCCTGAGGGTACAACAAGAATAAATATGGATATTCCTGACGGTTGGTACATTATCACAGGTAGCGATGACCAGGGTGGCGGATATTCAAGTGGTGTATTGACACACACTACTCACGCATCAGGCGGTTTCACATCGGACGGTACAACAGGTGTTCCTGCAGCAGACTCAGACACATGGTATTTCCAGAAGGTATCTGACGGTGCATATTATGTTTATTATGAAGATGCTAACGGTAACAAGCAGTACCTCACAATCAGTAACAATCAGGTATATGTTTCAACAGCAGCATATCCTCTTGATGTAACTACTGATACAGCAGGTAATGTAACAATCGGCTTCGGTTCAGCATACCTTAATTATAGTGGTGGCACAAGTCAGCAGGTAAACTATTATTCAACTGCTACTGACCTTAAGCTTTACTATGTAGATGAATCAGGTAACGGTAGCTCAGAGGTAACAACTACAAAGAGTCTTGAACAGATGACAGTTGGCTCATCACTTCTTGACAGTGGTTGGTACGTTCTTTACGGTAGTGCAAGTGATATTACAGTAGGTTCTATTACTCACACAGCTCATACAGATAGTACAGGTGGTCTTACTACCACAGGTACATCAGGTACACCTTCTGTAACAGCAGATGCGTGGTATTTTGAAAAGCGCTCAAACGGTACATATTATGTTTATTATACTGATGATGACGGCACAAAGCATTATATGAACATCAGTTCATCTAACTATGGCTTGTCAGTAAGCACAACAGCTCAGGCACTTACAGTTGCTGCTTCATCAGGTGGCATTACAATCGGTGCAAACGGTCAGTACGTAAACTTCTGTGGCAACTCAAATCACGGTAACCACGCTATTACATGGAGTAGTGCTTCAACTGTTACAGTTTACAAGGTTGTTGAAACAACAGGTGGAGCAACTACAACTGTTACTCAGGTTGCAGATACAAGTGCACTTAACGGTGAATACATCATCACAGGTTCTGATGACCAGGGTAGATACACTTACGGTGCTACAACACATACATTAAAGACAGGTGGTCTTACTCCATCAAATACAAATGCTCCATATACAGCAGATGATAACAACACATGGATGATTGAGCCTACAACAGGTGGCTATTACGTTTACTTTGATGATAATGGCACAAGAAAGTATATGGCTGTTACTGACGGTGCAGTTTCATTAAGCACATCTCCGACAGTTCTTACAATCACAAGCAACGGTGGTACAGCTGTTATTGGTGACTCAACAAACACATATCAGTTGAATTATTACGGTAACTCATCAAGCGTTGTCAGTGAATGGAATCCTGGTACACCGCTTACATTCTATAAGGTTGAAACTGTAACAGCATCAGCCGATGGTGTTACAATGTGGTTCCCAACTGCATCAGATGAGCCTGCACCTCCTGTCGAAAACGGTGAATACGTAATCTATAACAACAGTTATATTGCAGGTGGTACACAGGTTAGCAATTCAGCAGGAACTTACACAGGTCTTGAAAGAGTTGCTGAAACTCCTGTAAACAATGTAATCACAACATTACGTGCAGATGCTTATACATTCACTCTTGTTGACGGTACAACAAATCAGTATTACATCACAAACAGTGAAGGTAAGTACATCACAATGGGTTCTGGTAACGGTACAGTTACATTAACTGACACTCAGACAGCACTTAATGTTTACGGTACATCTGATAATAGAGTAGTTATCTACAAGGGTTCTTACAACTTCGATAATTTCCAGGATGCAAACAATATGTTCTCTTGCTGGTCAGGTTCTTATACAAGTGCCGGTTCAAACCAGATTATGTCACTTTATAAGACTGATAGCTCATCAGGTTCAGGTGTTGCTGTTCCGGCAGGTAAGGAAGACCTTTATGAAGCACTTGTTGAAGCTGTTCAGGTTGTTCCTGGTACATACTCAAATGCTTCATATCAGCCACTCTTCACAGCTCTTGAAGATGGTTATGCAGTGTTCAAGGATGAAAATGCTTCAGCAGACCAGATAGCTGCTGCTACAGCTGCTATCGCTACTGCAATGGCAGGACTTGAGGTTGAATACAAGTCATTGCCAACAACTCTTTATAAGTACGGTTATAATGCAAGTGCAACGGGTACTAATCGTTATGCAAACGGTGGTACTACATTCAATACACTTACTTATGCAGATACAAAGGCAATGCTTGAGGATGCAAATGGTCCATACCTTGCACAGATTAAGGCTGCTATCGGTTATGACACAAATACTTGGGCAAGTGATTCAGAAAAGGCAACAGCTCTTGAAACAGCAATTGACAAGTATGCAAGAATTTACTCAATTTCATTCACAGGTGCTCCTGTGACAAATACTACTACAGTTACTGACTTTGCAAAGACTGCATGGAATGTATGGTGTAAGACAGATACTCAGGGTGCAAGTGAGTCCACTGAAGAGGGTGCTTCAGTTCAGGGTATCTTCTCAGCTCTTCGTGAGGATGGTCAGCCTGTAAATCACGCTGCTTATGAATCACTTCCTTATGGTAACCATATTGATAATACAAACCGAGCAGATTTCAACACAGCAGATGGTATTTCTGTTTCATTGACAATCAACGGTACTGCAACAAGTGTTACTCTTCCTGCACTTGAGGATATCAGCATTAATATCAACGATATGTTCAAGAAGGAGCTTGTTGATGCTGACGGTAACGTTGTATCTGGCTATGACGCTACTAAGAATTACGCTAAGTTCTATTGGGACCTTCAGTTCCCACTTCAGACAACAACTAATGAGTATGGTATTAACACATACACATATAAGAGCTCTGATACAGGATATCTTTTCCAGGCATCCTTTGATGACGCAAATCAGACAGCAACAGCTCAGTTAACACCGGTTGATTCATGGAATATTAGCCGTGATAGTAAGGCTGCAGGCACAGGCTTCTTCCCGTTCAACTATCAGCAGGGTGTTACATCATACACAGGTGAAAATGCTATTTATCACTATGCAATGAACTATGATATGGAATTCTATATTCCAATGTCAGGTACATACGCTGACGGTGAAGACGTTATCTTCGAATTCTCCGGTGACGACGACGTTCTTGTTTACATTGACGATGTTCTCGTTCTTGATAACGGTGGCCTTCACGGTGCTCGTAAGGCTTCAATCAACTTTACAAATGCTTCTGTTTCTTATCAGTATGCTATGGACGTTGGTGACACAGAGGTTGAAAGTACAGAAGAAAATGGTGTAATGTATTACTATGGTCAGACAGCAGCTGACGGACTTAACGGTGACGAGCTTGCAGCAGTTGAAAAGCTTAACGAAGTTCGTTCAGATGGTGACTATCATACATTCAGCTTCTACTACGTTGAACGTGGTTCAACAGACTCTAACTGCGAAATGACATTCAACCTTCAGCAGTCATCAGAACACGTTCTTCTTCACGACCAGACAGTAGTTGTTGACTTCGGTCTTCCTGTTGCTGACTTTAACATCACAGTTGACAACTTTGTTTCAGATGATGCAAAGGCTGCAGGTACAAAGATTGACCTCTTAGGCGTAATGGCTGGTAATAAGCCTGTTGCTGACATCGTTAACTTTGATGCTGACGAGGTTGAGCAAGGTCTTGACAGCATGTTCAGTGCTACTAATACAAAATTGGATGTTAACGAAATGAAATACGGTGCTGCTTCTGTTACAAGAACAGATAACGAATATATTGATGACGCTGTTGTTTCATATACACCTAATACAGTTAATTTCGCAGGTAGTGATTACTTCTACATCTGTTCTGAGGTTACTGATGACCCAACTTATGCGGAAGGCACAGTTTACTATCAGTACGAAAAGGTTAGCTTTATTCCTGCAACATCTATCTATTTTGAAGATAATTTCGCAGGTACAGGTTTAAGCTTCACAGATGGTACAGCAGGTGACGGTTCAAATGTTGGTAAGTGGGAAGTTGTCGGTGACGCTTCACTCTTCGCAGATGCAACTCAGGCTGCTGACTTGGTTGAAGATGCAGGTGCTAACCCATACGGATTTGACCCTGTTTACTCAGGTGCAGATGATACCAAGGATTATACACAGTATAGTGGTTTCTCAGCACATAAGGTTACTGTAAGTGCTCAGAACAACAAGAAGAATGGTGGTACAAATCCAACATTCGAATTCACATTCACAGGTACAGGCTTTGACGTTGTCAGCCTTACAGATAAGACAACAGGCGTATTCTATATGGAAATCTTCGATAAAGCAGGAAACCGTGTAGGTAAGCGTAATGTTGTTGATACATACTATGGTTATTCTTACGGTCAGCTTTATGCAGATGTAAACGGTGAAGCAACCCTTACAGAGACAGAAACTCCACTTTATAAGAGTGCTGACAATGAAGCAACTACAAGAGAGACTACATACTACGCAACTGATGATACAGGTGCTATGATTGTTACTCGTGATGTAGCAGAGGCGTTGTACCTTGATGTTTCAGGTGCAGGTTACTCAGAAACTCCAACATATTATGATGCAGACGGTAACCTTACAACAACTGAAACTGAAGAAGTTGCTTACGCTTACGCTTATGCTTACGGTTGGATTCCTGCAGAAGGTGATGTAACAGGTCTCTATCAGATTCCTGTAATCAAGAAGACAGGTCTTGACTACGGTACATACAGAGTTGTTCTTACTGCAATGTACACTTCAATGTTTGATAACACAGGTGCAGGACAGTTTGACCTCTATGTTGACGGTATCCGTATTTACGACCCTGCAGGTAAGGATGACGCAATTGCTGATTCAAATATCCTTACTGACTACAAGTATGATAGTGAATCATATCCTGACTATATCGAATTCAGAGATATGCTTATAGGTGCTGACTCACTTTCAAAGGATGCTACTACTCAGGGTGTTGTATTTATCGACGGTATTGCTGCTCTTGATAACGACCTGGATAAACTTAAGCTTGCAGGTCCTAACAACGAGCTTTACCTTGCTTCAACACCTACACAGCAGGCTGTTGCGTTTGAACTCTGGGCAACAGCAGTTCCTGACGAGGTTCAGATTGGTGTTAAGGCTGCTTCCGGTACTCCTAAGCTTAAGGTAACTTATGCTGACGCTTCAGGTGAGAAGGAAATCAAGACAGCAACTGAAATGAATTACATTATCAACGAGATTCTTCCTGACGGTAGCTTGCTTACATGGTCAGAGGTTGTTGTTGATGGCGTAACATATTACAGAACAAACACAATCGTTATTCAGAATGCATCTGACACAGACAGTATTCTTTCACTTACAAATATCAAGTGGACATTCACAGGTGTTGGTCAGTATGGTCACTACGAAGCATCAGTTGAAGAAACTGCTTCTGTAATGTCATTTATGTCAACTGAAGCAACAGTAAGTGAGGCTTACTCAATGATTAAGGTTGATGCTCCGGTAGTTGATGAACCTACAACAGATGAACCTGCTGATGATGAGGTTGATACTGAAATCATCCCAGGTGACGACGATGATGTGAACGATACAAACGATGAATATCAGGAAGAGCTTTCATGGATTCAGAAGATTATCAAGTCAATTGCTGATTTCTTCAAAAAGCTTTTCGGCATGGATTAATTTTGGAAGGAGGAAATGAAAATGAAGAAAATTTATGTAAAACCACAAATTGCATATGAATCATTCCAACTTTCAACAAGCATTGCTACAGGATGTGCTCTACTCAGCACAGGTATTGCACAGTATATTTGTCCCGTAGAGGACGCAGAATCAGGTTTCTTGATTTTTGCAGATAGTGCTGCCTCTCAGTGCGATACAGTTCCTGTAGGTGGAAACGACAGCGTTTGTTATGACGTTCCGACAGAAAGCTGGAAGGTATTCTCATCATAAGATAAAAATTATAACGGAGTTCGTCATAGAATGGTGAACTCCGTTGATTTTAGGATTAGATTTATGAAACATTTTAAAAAGATTATTACTGTTCTTCTTTGCTTGTTTACAGTGGCAGGGCTTTGTGCTTGTAATAAAGAGGATGAAGCACCGAAGGAAGAATTGAAGGACAATGTTCCCGTCATAACTGAAGAGGTTAAGGTTGAGCAGGTGACCGATTTTGAGGCAAAGGAGTCTCCGAAATCGCAACTCGACGTTACTGTTGACGATTGGCTGAAAATTATCAGCATTGGTGAAAAGAATGGTGTTCTTTCTGTTTTTGTAAGAAATATTTCTGACGAGGACATTGAATATGCTATGCTTTCTGTTATGACAGGTGACGGTAGAGCGGAATTTCCTATTACAACATTAACTGCAGGAGCAAGTGCAACTCTTCGCTGTAAAAATGGCTATACCTTTAAGGAGGGCGCAGTCTATTACAGCTGGGAAATTGAAAATAAAACTGTTTT
Source organism: Clostridiaceae bacterium (assembly GCA_904501895.1). Lineage (GTDB taxonomy): Bacteria > Bacillota > Clostridia > Oscillospirales > Acutalibacteraceae > Fimenecus. The sequence continues at coordinate 4,995 of CAJGCX010000011.1, read as the reverse complement.
CACAGATGAATTGACCTGTTATCCTGACATTTTTGAAATCAACGGTACTGACGGATTTATTTCAATAAAAAATATTTCCGATAAGGATATTGAAGGCAGAATTTATATTTATTATAAAAATGTAACAGACGGAGTTTATGACGATGGTGTCACATATCGTGCTTATGTTGATGGCCTTAAAAAAGGTGAGACAACACAGGTACAGACAATGCACTATCTTAAGGACTCAAGTCGTATTTTGTTTGTAAGCTATGGAGAGTAAAAAATACAAGTTTTTCGATACGATTATTGAGATTATCACTCCTGAAAAGATTGAGGATGTTGAGCCGTATCGTAGCTTTTTAAGTGACGGGATTCCCGATTTTGCAGTTGTATTTGAATATGTTGAAAAATTGCCTGAATTCGTTGGTGAGGTTTCATCAAACGACGATATTGCTTTTTCCGTAAATGGTGAAAAGAGTATTTGTTGGTACTCAATGCCTGACACAGATGAATATTATGCTTGTCGTATTTTTGATGGTGAAAATCTTCGTGTGCAGCTGCTTGAAAAATTTCAAGGTAAGCTTTGGAATGGTATTCTTTTTAACCTCTTAGGCTATGAGGAGTTAATCGCAAGGAAGAATGGCGTTGTCCTTCACGCTTCAATGATACTTAAAAACGGAAAAACAATTCTCTTTACTGCACCTTGTGGCACAGGCAAGTCAACTCAGGCCGATTTGTGGGGAAAATATGCAGATGCCCAGATTATAAATGGTGATAAGGCACTTGTAAGCCTTAAGGATGATGTGATTTTTGCAGGTGGCCTTCCTTTTGCAGGGTCTTCAAAAATCTGTAAAAACATTTCAGCACCATTGATGGCAATTGTATGCCTTGGTCAGGCAAAGGAAAATACAATCAGAAAATTAAGTGAACGAGAGGCTTTTGTGTCTTTACTGCAAGGAAATTATCGTTCAGGATTAACAAAAGACTCTGCACAAAAAACAATAGACGTTATAGAAAAGGTTTGCAATACAATTCCGGTGTACAAGCTTGACTGTGTTCCGGATAAAACAGCAGTTGAATGTCTTGAAAGGGAGTTGAAAATATGAGTCAGGAGCCAAAATTATCTACATATTTCCACTCAAAGGCTATTGCAAGGGAGTTTCCTGTTTCAGGCACCTTTGAATTAACCTCACGCTGTAATTTCCGTTGTGAAATGTGCTATGTTCACGACGAGTGTCACAATGCTGAAGCCCTTTCAACTGAGCAATGGTTAAAAATAGCCGAGGATGCAAAAAATGCAGGCACACTTTTTCTTCTCATTACAGGTGGTGAGCCACTTGCACGTGAGGATTTCCCAATTCTTTATACAGAATTTAAGAAAATGGGCTTTATGGTGTCCTTAAACACTAACGGTAGCCTTTTGCATAAGCATTTTGACCTTTTCAAAAAATATCCACCGGTAAGAGTGAATGTTTCACTTTACGGCGCTGATGATAACACTTACGAAAGTCTTTGCAAAATAAGAGCCTTCACTCAGGTTTATAAAAATGTAAAGACACTTAAGGAAATGGGTATTTCCGTTAAATTCAACACCATATTTACAAATAAAAACAAACATCAGTACAGGGAAATTATTGATATTTCCGAGTCGCTTGAGATAAATGTGAGTACAACAGCTTATGCATATCCTCAGCTTCGTCTTGATAAGGATTTTGCCGAGAATTCAGGCAGAATGTCACCTCTTGAGGCTGCACAGTGCTCAATTGATTGTGACAAATATCGTTATCGCAATTATGACTTTACTGAAAGAGCAAAAAAGCTTCTTCGAGAGCCTGATGAAGATAAGTGTGACAGAGTTTCTTGTCGTGCAGGCAGAGCAGCCTACTGGATTACAAGTGAGGGTATTATGCAGCCTTGCGGACTTTTGCCTAATATACAGATAGATGTTTTGGAAAATGGCTTTGAAAATGCCTGGAAGCAGTTGGTTGCAGAGGTTAAGGAAATTCGTCTTCCTCAGAAATGTGTAAAGTGCAGGTATGCGAATATTTGCCACGCGTGTGCTGCTATGTGTTATACTGAAACGGGACATTTTAACCAAGCACCCGAATATGTTTGCGAGATGAGTAAGTGTCTTTATGAATTGGCTGAAAAGGAGAAAGGTGAATAGCTATGCAGATGAAAAAAGAAATGATATTCCGAAATATTGCAGGAGATAATGTGTTAGTGCCCGGTGCTGACGCAACTCTTGACCTTAACGGTCTTTTCGTTTTGACAGATACAGGAGCGTTTATCTGGAATATTCTTCCCGATGTTAAGGATGAAGATGAAATTCTCGAAAAAATGCTTGATGAATACGAAATCGACGAAGAAACAGCAAGAAATGATATTTCAGAATTTCTTGGCAGATTAAGAGGCTTCGGAATAATAGAATAAAGAAAAGGGAGATGATTGCGATTAATCATCTCCCATATTTTTTTAACTGCGAAGCAATATAACTGCGACAGCAATACCACTACGAAGTAATATCACTCATCACTAAAAAAGTGATATTATTATCTTCGATAATAGTGATATTTAAACCTTCAGTTTAAGTGTTATTCAAACCATGTTTGAGTTATATTTTTACGGTATAAAAGTTTTAAGCTCTTAATGCTTGAAGCAAGCGTTATATTCTTCAACCCAGCGTAAAACAGTCTTTCGGTTATATGTAACAGGCATTGCTGCTGTTACTGCAGTAGCCTTTGCTAACTGAAGACCCATTTTAACGACCTTGCCAAGGATTACCTTGTTGTTAATAAGACCGTTGAGCTTGATTTTAATATCATCCATTGACATACCACCAAGCATTGCACCAAGACTTGTTGAGTCAGCATCGATTGTCATATCCTCAGCGTTGAGAATGCCCTTTGCGAAAATGTAGTCGAGCTCAGGACCCTCAAGTCGTGTAAGCAATAATTTAACACAAGCAAGTGGAGCTAAAGCAGCACCGATTTCCTTGTAGAAATTCTTTTGATATGTCCAGAGTGTCTCTGCACTGTATGAGCCGTTAAAATCGCTTGAAACAGCATCTGCAAGTATTTTAGCAGCCTTAAGTGAGTTTGCAATACCTGAACCGATTACAGGAACTGTCATAAATGCACTGTCACCAATTGCAGCGTAACCGTCAGCAACAAGAATGCCTAATGGCTGACGTACAGGAATGTTTGCAAAGCTGTCACCACGGAGAATTTCAGTACCAATACTTGGGTTTGACTCTCTCATTTTATTAATTTGGTCAATAGCATAATCACGGTCAAATTTATGGAATCTTCCGATGAGCACGTCTGTATGGTCTTCTTCAGTAGCAATCCAAGAAATACCTAATTCATTATTTGGAAGAAGAATAACCTTGAATTTATCGTGTTCAGCCACTTCACAAGCTTTATTAAAGTGTGCTCTGTAAACGTAAAACTGTTCATATTCAATAGGGTTATTCTGGATACCCATTGATGGTGGAAGATTTCTTCTGATAGGTGAGTTAATACCACAAGCGTCAATTACAAGGTCTGCAAGATATTCACCCTTATCAGTCTTAATACCAACAACTCTGTTACCTAAAAGGAGCGGTTTTTCAATATTTTCTTCGTATTGGAATTTAACACCTGCATTTTCAGCGTGTTCAATAAGATGAGCATAAATATCACTACGCTCCATCTGAATTTCTTTTTTATCCTCTTCAGTATTCTGTGTGAGTGCAGTTTCCATAGCAGGACCATAAAAGGTCATATCGTGCTTAAGGTTATATTTACTCTTATCAGGTAATGGAATCCCAACAGCAGTCCATCCTTTTTTATCAAAGATGTCTGTCCAGTCATAGCCCATTTTGTTCTTTGCATTTCTTTCGTAAACAGTTACATCATACCCCTTTTTAGCAAGAAGCATTGCAGCAGCAATACCACCGTGTCCACCACCGGCAACAATAATTTTGTTATTCATAACATCCCTCTTTTCAACAGATTCTACCATTCTGTGGATTATTAAAATTATATCATATAAAACTTGCAATATCAACCACATTGTGGTATAATCGTAACGATATTAAAATGGTTTTTTATATGTATTTTTACAGAAGAAAACGAAAAATAATGGACGTTGTGTTCAAGAGAAGGAAAAAGAAAATGAATAAAAAACACAAGAATGCCGTAAAGGTTGAAATTCCTGAGTATCAGACTGTCAGAGAAATTATTTTTGAAGGCACTGCTCGTGGTGGTGACAAAAAGCAGTTTATGTATCTTGACAGAGATAAGAAGCTTCAGGAAACAAATTACAATCAGACATTCAGAAGAATCAGAACTCTCAGCACATATTTCTACAGCAAAGGTCTTATGAATGGCAAGAAAATCGCAATCGTCTCAGAAAATAATGCAGACTGGGCTTTTGCTTACTATGCAATTATCGTTGGTGGTAATGTTTGTGTTCCTATGGATGCAAAGATTACTTATGATGATATCGCAGACCAGCTTATCCGTTGTGACTGTGATGCAGTTGTATATTCAAAGAAATTTGAAAAATTCGCAGAACAGATTAAGGAAAATCCTGCTCTTCAGAATATGGAATACTTCTTTATGAATGATTTTGAATCATATTATGATGAGGGTGAAAAGCTTATCGAAGCAGGAAATGACTATTTCGATAAGGTTGAGGTTAAGCCAGACGATTTGGCTGCAATCGTTTTCACTTCAGGTACAACAGGTAAGAGTAAGGGCGTTATGCTCACTAACAAGAATATCGCAAGTGACTGTTCTTCAACACTTCGTGTGCTTACAGGACGTCACGCAATCGCATTCTTGCCTTTACACCATACTCTTTCATGGGTTAGTGCTCTTTATGCTACATATATCGTTTCTGAATGGGGATATCTCTGTGACGGTATTAACACATTCAGCAGGATATTAAGAAGTTCCAGCCATATAACTTCACAGGAGTTCCACTTGTTGCAGAAACTGTTTATGACAGAATCTGGAAAACAGCTCG
>CAJGCX010000010.1 GCA_904501895.1 Clostridiaceae bacterium | reverse complement strand
TAAGCTCTATTTTTAAAGAACCTTCTGTGATTTACCTGTACATTGGAATCACCGTTTCCTTTCTGTGTCTATAATATAACACAGAAAAAAACCTTTTGCAATATGTAAATTTGTACAAAGTTGATATAATACTATTGTTTATTACGGAGATTTTGTGCAATATGCTCATAAGATTTTTAAAAATCTATTGACTTTTGATTTTATATTTGATATTATAAATATGTTGGGCGTCTCAAAGGACGCCCATTTTTTTGTAATATTATGTTTATTATTTAATAAACGTATCAATAATCCTTTTGTATTCCTCATCGGTTATGTGCATAACTGAGCCATGACGAGGGCGTAGGTGGTCAAGAGAGTATTTTTCTTTATCCACCTTTGTAAAATGAATTAAATCCTCTGACTCCTGCATAAAGTATCCACCTGCATGAAACTGGTCTGCAATAAGCACATATTTATCACTTCCGATTATTCTATATGTGCAATGTCCCTCAAGGGCAGTATCAGCAAGTGAAATTTTGTTGTTTTCAGGCTCCGTATATGGACCTGTAAGCTTATCAGAAATTACATAGCAAATTCCGTCTTGCTTTTCATCAGCAACAAAAAGATAGAATTTACCATCCTTTTCAATAATATCACCGTCAATTGCAGCCATACCGCTTGTAGGATTATAAAGAATCTGTGGCTCAGTTGTGAGTGTTACAAAATCCTTTGTATATGCGTACCAAGGAATAGTGTGCCAGCCTTCGTCCTCATTATTATTTGACCAATAAATCATATATTCTTGTTTTTCCTTATCAAAAACAACCTGAGGTGCCCACACACGATTTGCAGATTTTGTAGATTCAAATTGTGAAAAATCAATTATTCTTTCATTTTTCCAGTTAATAAGGTCAGTGCTGTCCCAAATTACCATTGAATTATTACTTGCCCAACCGTCATAACAACGCATATCAGTTGCGATTATGTGAAAAACACCGTCTTCACCACGGAAAATATACGGGTCACGACAACATTTTTTACCGAGAGTCTGTTTAATAACAGGCTCATTATTATTTAATGCAGTAAAATTGTATCCATCCTCAGATACAGCAAAATGAACGGATTCGTTTTCAGGCTCATTTCCTGTAAAGTAACAAAAGAGATACTTGGTCAGTTTCATTTTGTGACACTCCGTTTCTTTCTGTTATAAATCACAAAGTATGCGATAGTTTGTGCAGTAAATGTAACTGCCCATGAAACTGTGTATGAGTGATAAAGCCATTCAGGAGTGTGGAATTGTGGCAGTTGGAAAATTGTGTAAATCCAACCGATTCTTAATCCACAAACACCAATAATAGAAATGACCATAGGAATAAATGAAACACCCATTCCACGAAGTCCACCACCCGAAACATCCATAAGGCCTAAAAGGCAGAATGGAATGAAAAGACAGCTCATTCTTACAAGTCCGCATTCAATAGCTTCAGGTGAATCGGTAATGTAAATTGAAAGAAGCTGTGGACCGAATAGATAAACAAGAGTTGAAATTGAAATGCCGATTACAAAAACACAGCCAAGGCACATAAGGAAAACTTTTTTTGCTCGTTTGTACTGATTTGCACCAACATTCTGTCCTGTAAAATTAAGGGTTGTTTGATGGAATGCGTTAAGAATAGTGTAAACAAAGCCTTCAATATTAAGCGCCGCAGCATTACCCGACATAACAACAGAACCGAATGAGTTAATTGATGACTGAATAATAACGTTTGAAATTGAGAAAAGTGACCCCTGAATACCTGCAGGAAGACCAACCTTTATAATCTCAAATAGTTCGTCCTTATAAACTCTGATTTTAGATAAATACAACTTACAACTATCATTTCTCTTTGCAAGTGTAAGAAGTACAAGTATAGCTGAAACTGCCTGTGAAATTGTTGTTGCAAGGGCAACACCTGCCACATTAAGGTCGAAAGCAGTTACAAAAATCACATTGAGTACAACATTGATAATACCTGCAATGGTCAGGAAGATAAGAGGGGATTTAGTATCACCTGCAGCACGGAGAATTGATGCACAGAAATTGTAAAGCATCATAAAGATAATTCCTGCAAAATAGATTTCCATATAAAGTGTAGATAAAGGAAGCACATCCTCAGGAGTATCCATCCACTTTAAAAAGGTTTCGGAAAGTCCTATTCCTATAACCGTAAGGATAATACCGCCAAGAAGTGCAGTAGGAATGGCAGTATGAATTGTTCTGTGAGTCTTTTTGTTATCTCCTGCACCAATGGACTGTGCCACAACAACACCTGCACCAACGGAAAGACCGATAAAAAGATTTACAATCAGGTTGATAATTGATGTTGTAGCACCAACAGCAGCAACGGAAATGCTACCGCAAAACCGACCTACAATAACAAGGTCAGCTGCATTGAAAAGAAGCTGTAAAATACCTGTAAGAATAATTGGAATGGTGTATGCAATAACGTTTTTGAACAATGAACCGTTAAGCATATCAATATTTCGTCTACTCATAATATCGCCTTAATTTCTGAAGATTTATTTCTTTTTATCCGGAATAACAAATATGAATAAAAGTGAGCTTAAAAGAAGAAGCATAGGATAGAAAAGATTTGAAATAATCTGGAAAGCTGTCATTTCATATCCCAATGTGCTTACAACTGAAAGTGCGACGAGAATCTGCGCACCATAAGGGAGAATTCCCTGGAAGATGCAGGAAAATGTGTCGAGAAGTGAAGCTGTTTTTCGAGGTGATATGTCAAAGTCCCTTGCCATTTCACTTGCAATGGGGTTTGCCATAACAATAGCAACTGTGTTGTTTGCTGTTGCAATATCCATAAGACCAACTAAAAGGCCAATGCCAAGTTGACCACCCTTATTACCCTTGAAAACTCGTTTTATGCCATTAAGCAACGCATCAAAACCACCGTTGTGCTTGATAAGTGCGCAAAGTGCTGCTACAAGGACAGCAACCATAGATGTTTCAAACATACCTGATGCACCTGTGCCCATATTTGAAAGCAGGTCTGAAAATGCAATTGACCCTGTTGAAAGCATTATAATACTACCTGATACAATGCCTATAAGCAATGTGAGGAACACATTTATGCCGATGATTCCGCTGATAAGCACAAGGATATAAGGAAGAATCTGAAGCATATTGTAATCCTTGTTGATGTTTTCAGTAACTTCAGTATTAAACGATAAAGCGAGAATAAGAAGAATAGTTGTAATTGCAGCAGGAACAACTATTGCAAAGTTTGTACGGAATTTATCCTTCATCTCGCATCCCTGACCATTACATGCAGCAATGGTTGTGTCGGAAATGAATGAAAGATTATCACCAAACATAGCACCACCAACAACTGTGCCAACACAAAGAGGTATTGAAAAGCCTGAGCCTTCTGCAATAGCAACTGCAATAGGAGTAATCAGCGTGATTGTGCCTACAGATGTACCCATAGCAGTAGAGACAAAACAGCTGATAATGAAAAGCACAACGACAGAGAGTCTTGGTGGAGTAATTGAAAGCATAAAATATGCAACGCTTTCAGCGGAATCTCTGCCCACAACACCTACGAAAATACCTGCAAGCATAAAAATTATAAGCATAGTGATAATGTTTTTGTCACCAACACCTTGTCCCATAATCTCGAACTTTTTGTCAAGAGAAATACCCCTTGTCTGCACAACTGCAACGAGCAATGCCACAAGAAAAGCCACAACAACGGGAACATTGTAAAATCCCATAGGAATTTTCATAACATATTCAAAAATGATACCTAGCGATAAATAAAAAACAACAAATACTCCAATCGGAATAAGTGCCAATGCATTAGATTTTTTCATTATAAACTCACTTTCTTTAAACATCATAATTAAACCTTAGGAATTATATCATGCATTGAAACGAAGTACAATAACTTTTTTGAAAATCCTAATAGACTGTATTGATAGAATTTAATAAATATAAATAAAAATGCCTATGAAGTCAGCATTTAACTTCATAGGCATTTTTTAGCCCTTTTTATGATTTGCAAAATATTTTTTTAGAACGTCTAGTGCCTCATTTCGCATAATACCGGAAACGACCTTAGTATTTGCACCACTTTGCTGAAATACAATTTTGCTACATTCAGAACCCTGAACACCTAAAATTTCACACAAATCAATATCACTTGCGCCAAAAACAAGTTCACCAAGCTTAGTCCACACCATTGCACCACAACACATAAAGCAAGGCTCACAGCTGGAATAAAGAGTGTAATCAGATAAATTTGTTATGCCTGTTTCCTCACAAAATCTACGTATAAGACCAAATTCTGCGTGGAAGGTCGGGTCATTTCTTGTATATATCTGATTCTCGTTTGTATATACAATTTCTCCATCCTTTACAAGCACAGCACCAAATGGCTCGTTACCGTGTTCCATTGCCTTGATTGATAAATCTATGGCTTTTTTCATGAAAATTTCTCTTGACATATACATATCTCCATTTATTAAAAAGCTGATATGATAATTATACCATCAACAAAAATAAAAGCAACAGAAAATCCTGTTACCCTTGCAAATTGATGTTGCAGGTTGCGGCCTTGTAACGGACGTGCATAGGTTCTTTTGAATGTGTATACTCTCTCAAAACTTCAACCTCTTTGCTATGATTGCAATCTTCCCATCCTTTGAGTCTTTTTATTGCTTTTCTGTTTTGCAAATGATATAATTATTTTCATCACAAGGCTTATTTTAGGGGATGAGAAAATGAAAAAACGTATTATAACTGGTGTTTCTCTCACGTTGATTTTTGTTTTAATCGCAGGCATTTTACTGCCTATTTTAAGACCCGATTACGACGGGGTAAACTTTAATGCATCAGATAAAACCAACACAACAGATAAAGTTATAAAATTCAATTCGGAGGGTAAGCTTAAAATCCTCCACATTACCGACACTCATTTGAATCTTAATCACAAATACAATTTTGACCCGACCATTTGGCTGATTGAAAACGCTTGTGATAAAGAAAAGCCTGATATAGTTATGCTTACGGGTGACAATGTTGTTAACTGTGAAAATGCAGAAGATACTAAGAAAATGATAAACGCCCTGATGAATATTTTTGATTCAAGAGGCATCCCTGTGGCAGTAACCTTTGGCAACCACGATTCTGAGCAAGGCTCAATGACTCGTGAGGAACTGATGGCATATTACAACACGTTTTCTTGTTCAGTTTCAGTTGATGACGGTGAAAATCTTTCCGGTTGTGGTACGTATAACATCCCTGTGCTTTCCTCCGATGGTGAAAATATTAAATTCAATCTTTGGGTATTTGACTCAGGTGATTATGATAAAAACGGCAAATACAGCTGTGTGCAAAGTGACCAGATTGAATGGTATAAAGAAACCTCCGACAAGCTTAAAGCCGAAAATGATGACGAAGTCGTAAACTCTCTTGTTTTCCAGCATATTATCGTAGGTGAAATTTACGATGCTCTCAAAAAATCGGACTCTTGGAAATCTTATTCATATAAGCATCTTTATAACGAAGATGAATATTATATGTTCAATCCGGAAAACACAAATTATGGCACAATAAGAGAAACTCCCTGCCCCGGCTACGAAAACTTCGGTCAATTTGAAGCAATGGTGGAAAAAGGCGACGTTCTTGCTATGTTCACGGGTCACGACCACACGAACGCCTTCGCAGTTAATCACAAGGGGATTGATATTGCAAATTCTCTCAGCACACGTTATATAAGCCTTTTTCATTCCACTCAATGTGGTTACCGTGTAATTGAGGTTGACGAAAACGACACCTCAACATACGAAACACGAGTAGAGCGTATCTTTGATATATATGATTTTGAAACAGCAAAGCAAGAAAGAAAATCAGGTGATACAGCCACATACCTTATCGCCCTTGAATTTGCATTCAAAGGCAAAATTCAAAAATTCGCAACAGTCGTTTACGGTAAATTTATCGAATCGGTTACCGACAGAGAGGTAACTTATGCAGATTGAAAAGTAAGCAGTTCTTTATAAGATAATTTGAAACGTAAATATGTTGAATAACGATATTTATTAAAACTGACAACAGAAAAAGAACGGATAAAAAACGAGCAGAGTATGTAAATTTTTTACTGTCTAACACAAAGAAAGGAACAGACCCAAAGGTCTGTTCCTTGTGCTTTTGCTAAAGAGACAACAAAAGTACAACAGTTTGCATTAAAACCGTTGTACTTAGGCTGTGGTCGAGATGACAAGATTCGAACTTGCGGCATCCACGTCCCGAACGTGGCGCGCTACCAACTGCGCTACATCTCGATTTCTTTCATAAAATTTTTAATTTGAAATAGTTTGATTATTTTCAATCGCGCCACTACGTGGCTTACGGTTAAAACATAGTCGTTCTGCTCGTTGCCACTTCGCATAACTCCTTGTTTTGCCCCTTTTCGCACTCCCTTTATCTGCCACCGGCAGCGGTCGTGCTCAAAACTACCATCTGCGCTACATCTCGATATATCAAATTACATACTGTATTATAATATGATTTCGTTTGTAAATCAAGAGTTGATAAAATATCTGTGACTATAACAAAGCAAATATTCAGCAAGTGAAAAGCGTTGCAATCTGGAAATTGAATCCTATGCAACGCTTATGGTTTACCATTTTCTGTTTTTTACATCAGGGCATTTTTGCTTTTTGAATGCAGCACGGAATTCCACATAACAGCCACATTTCATACACACGCCTGATATTAAATGCTCACAATTTTTACATTCCTGCAGACGGTGGGCATAAAGCTCATGGTCTGCTTTTTCATTTTCCGAAAGCTTATCTATTCTTGTAGTAATGCTCTCTAAAACACCTTCCTCTGCCATTTCACGAAGCAGACATCTTTTACACTCTTCCATATTATTCAATCACAAACTTAACAACTGAGCAAGGTGGGAGTGTAGCATAAAATCCGTCAGAAAGCTTTCTGAAATCAGTGAATTCCACTGTCTTAACAGCCTCTACATTGTCAAAATCGTTCTTATCGTGAATATCACCTGTAAGAATTTCTGCCTTGATGCTCTTAACCTTTGTATCTGCAATCTGGCATTTGATTTTTGCACTCTTTTTAGCAGATGTGTTTACAACTGTTGAGTAAATTACACCATTTTCATCAATTGATGCAGATTCAATAAGCTGTGGTAATGGGAGAGCTTCATCCCAAGGATGCTTTTTAGCATCAACAGATTTTACATCACTTGTAATAAATGACCCAAGAAGTGTGTTTTCCTGATGCTCCTTGAACATTTTGAAAATGTGATATGTAGGTGTGAGAAGCATCTTTTCACCGTCTGTGAGCGCAACTGCCTGAAGCACATTTACTGTCTGTGCAATATTAGCCATTTTTATTCTGTCAGAATGCTTGTTGAAGATGTTGAGAGTAAGACCTGCAACAATAGCATCACGCATAGTGTTTTGCTGATAAAGGAATCCTGGATTTGTGCCCGGCTCAACATCAAACCAAGTTCCCCACTCGTCAACAATAAGGTCGACTCTGTGCTTAGGGTCATATTTGTTCATAATCTCAATATGACGAGTGATGATTTCGTCAATTTTGTAAGCCTGTGCAAGTATTCCGTAATATTGCTTTTCTGTGAATTCTGTTGCAGATTTCTTTGTGTGAGTTTCACAGTCCCAAATATCTGTATAGTAGTGAAGTGAAAGGCCATCAATTTTGTCGTGAGCTCTCCACATAACTCTGTCAGTCCAATGATAATCCTCTGCGTTAGGACCACAGCAAACTCTGTAAATGTGATTTTTACTGTCGTAGTCACGTACATAAGTGTTGTATCTCATATATGCCTGAGCATAATCTTCAGGGAGGAAATGACCGCCACAACCCCAGTTTTCGTTGCCAACACCGAAGTATTTCACTTTCCAAGGCTTTTCACGACCATTTGCCTTACGTAAATCTGCCATAGGAGAAACACCATCAAAGGTCATATATTCAACCCATTCACTCATTTCCTGAACTGTACCTGAGCCTAAATTTCCGTTGACATAAGCCTCACAGCCAAGCTGACTGCAAAGCTCAAAAAATTCGTGGGTACCAAATGAGTTATCCTCAACAACACCGCCCCAATGAGTGTTAATCATCTTTTTACGGTTTTCACGAGGCCCAATTCCGTCCTTCCAATGATATTCGTCAGCGAAGCAACCACCCGGCCAACGAAGTACAGGAATTCCCATTTCCTTAAGTGCCTCTACAACGTCTTTTCTCATTCCATTTACGTTAGGAATAGGTGAGTCCTCACCAACGAAAAGCCCTTCGTAAATACATCTGCCGAGATGCTCGCTGAAATGACCGTAAATATCTTTGCTGATTTTACTAATTTTCTGATTAGGGTTAATTAAATATTTTTCCATAAAATTACTCCTTGTATTCAATAAAGTAATGTTGTCACCATAGAAATATTATCATCATTATGATATTTTGTAAATAAAAGTAGTGCAATTTTTCAAATTGTATTGTATAATCCTTTTGGGTGATTATTATGACAACACAAGAATATTTAAATTTAATCGATGAAGTCAATGAAAAAGGAAAATTTAAGGCTGATTGGGAGTCACTCTCTCAACACAAAGTACCTTCTTGGTATATGCACGATAAATTAGGCGTGTTTATCCATTGGGGTATTTACGCTGTACCTGCTTTCGGCAATGAATGGTATTCAAGAGGAATGTATGACCGTGATGTTCGTGAATTTGAGCATCACAGAAAAACTTGGGGGCCTCAGGATAAATTCGGCTATAAAGATTTCATTCCTATGTTCAAGGCTGAAAAATTTGACGCTTCAGAATGGGTTTCTCTCTTCAAAAAAGCAGGTATGAAATACGTTATGCCTGTTGCAGAGCATCACGATGGCTTTGCTATGTACGAAACAGAATTTAACAAGTGGAATTCTGTTGATATGGGACCTTGTCGTGACGTTGTTGGAGAGCTCAAGGCAGAATGTGAAAAGCAAGGACTTACACTTTGTGCTTCAACACATCGTGCAGAGCATTATTTCTTTATGAATCCGGGACGTCTTTGTGACAGTGATGTGAATGACGAAACTTTCCGTGATTTCTATGGCCCTGCTGTTTATAATGAAGCATTTGACCCTAAAATCATTCACAAAACAACTGCAGACACATATTCTGAGGGCGCAAGTAAAGAATGGCTCGAGGATTGGCTTGTACGCACCTGCGAAATCGTTGATAAATATCAGCCAGCAGTATTGTATTTTGACTGGTGGATTCATAATCATAGCTTTAAGCCATACCTTAAAAAGCTTGCTGCATATTATTACAATCGTGCAGAGGAATGGGGCAAAGAGGTTACAATTAACTATAAGCACGAGGCATTTCCACCAAATGTTGCAACCTTTGATGTTGAGCGTGGAGCATTGACAGGAATTTCACCGATTTATTGGCAGACAGATACTGCAATCGGCAAACATTCTTGGGGCTATACAGCGGATAATAAATTCAAGAGTGCAAGACAGATAATTTGTGACCTTGTTGATATTATTTCTAAAAATGGTAACTTGCTTATCAATATCGGACCAAAAGCTGACGGCACAATTACTGACGAGGAAACTAATGTGCTTCTCACAATGGGTAAATGGCTTGAAGTAAACGGTGAAGGTATTTACGGCACAACCTTCTGGAAACAATTTGGTGAAGGTAAGGTTAATGCAAAAGACGGCTTCTTCCAGGATGGTGACGAAAAGAAATTCACAAATAAGGATTTCAGATTTACCTACAAAAACGGTTATCTTTATGTATTCCAGATGAGACCGTCAAAAACAGTTAAAATCAAGACACTCAAAAAGCATAATCCACACGATTACTTGATTGAAAGCATCGAATTACTCGGTAGTGATGAAAAAATCAGCTTTACAAGAGATGAAAAAGCACTTACAATCAAGCTTAAAAATCTACCTGAAAATGATTTGCCAATCTGCTTCAAAATGGCAATAGGATAAACAAAAAGCGTTGCAAGTGGGGAGACCCAAATGCAACGCTTAAATTTTTATTGAGTTTTCATTGAAAGATATTCGCTTTCAAGTTCTTCATAATGAGTATAGTTTTCTGCCTGAGTAATAAGAAACTGTGCTTCAGTATATATCTTTGCTGTATTTATAAGGTTTTTTGCTTTAGAAATAACACTCATAAGCATTATCTCCATTTTAAGTCATTTATTCAAGCATATCATTATCCTTGAGAAGCTGTAAAAATTCCTCAATATCACCCTGAGCAGTTTCAGCATCAACAGAGAAATTACCTGTAACAGCCTCAACAAGCTGTGAAAGTGTAGATTCACTCTGAAGCTTTTCCCATAGAAGTCCACTTACAGGGTTAAGAATGATAATATTTGCAGAATTAAGCTCAGGAGCAAAAGGAATCGCGAGGAATTCACCCTCAATTTCCCTTAAAGCATAGCCAGGCTTTATTTTAAAGGTCTTGTTGGTCATAAAATCACCTTTCATAAATTATATCGTTGTCAATTATAACATATTTCAATGAAAATAGCAAACAAAAAAATCGGTGAAATATATGCAATATATACAATTGACAAACATATAAAATCGTGATAAAATTAAGCGATTATAGAAAAGTGGGAGAATAGTCGATGTTGAGGAATTATTCTATATGCGGAAAGGGAATAAGGATTAGTGCTCCCGTCTTTCCTGCCGATTCCGAAAACTGGAAAAAATTCCTTGATAATTCTGCAAAACAGGATATAACTGTTGAGTGCAAAATTTCCGAGAAATTGCCACATATAAACGGTGAGTGGACAAAAAAGCAGGATTGCGATTACCTTATAAGCGACAATATGCTTTACAAACGTGTTTATATGGGTACTGCCGATGGTGCAGTTGTAAAAACTGCTCTTGACGATTTTTCTGAAAAGGAAATAACACTTGTTGAAGAAAGCTTTGATGTCCTTCTTGATGAGCGTTATTTGTGGAGCACAATCGGTCTTGCTGAGTCACTTTTGCACCATGATTCACTTTTAATGCACGCTTCTTTTATTGAGGCTGATGGTGAAGCGATTTTATTCACTGCACCTTGTGGAACAGGTAAAAGCACTCAGGCTGAGCTTTGGCGAAAGTTTGCAGGAGCAACAGTTATTAATGGTGATAAGGCAGGCGTCAGCTTTGTTGACGGAAGGCTTTGTGCCTGTGGAGTTCCTTTTTGCGGAACAAGCGGAATTTGTGAAAATAAAATCCTACCACTTAAAGCGATAGTCGAATTGGGTCAAAGCAAAGAGAACACTGTCAGAAGATTGACAGCAGTTAACGGCTTGCAGGCAATTCTTGGTAATACATATATTGATATGCAGACTCCCGGAGTGCCTTTAAGGTGTGTTGAGCTGATAAACAGAATTCTTAATTCAGTAAATGTCTATCATCTTGATTGTACGCCTGATGAAAGAGCAGTTGAGGCTTTGAAATCAGCACTTAAAAACGAATAACAGTGATTGCTTATGGAAAACGCATATAACTTATTTATAAATAAGCTTTTTATGAAAGCCGATTTTGGCAAAATTCCTCTTGCAGGCACCTTTGAGCTTACTTCAAGATGTACTCTTGATTGTAAGATGTGTTACATTCATAAGGGGATTTGCAATAAGGAAGCACAAAGTCAGGAAAAGCCAACCGATTGGTGGTTGAATCTTGCTGAGGAGTGTAAAAAACGAGGCACTTTAAATTTGTTGCTTACGGGTGGTGAACCACTTGTTAGAAGCGATTTTAAGGAGATTTACTTAAAGCTTCGTGAAATGGGCTTTCTTTTGAGTATAAATACCAACGCCACATTGATTGACGATGAGTATATAGAATTTTTCAGAGTTTATCCACCACAGAAGATAAACATCACTCTCTACGGTTGCTCGGAAAGGACTTATGAGGAGCTTTGCGGAAACGGTAAAGCCTATGAAAAGGTGAAACACGCCATTGAGGGCTTGAAGGAAAACGGTGTTAATATTCGTTTGAATTATACCGTAACACCTCTTAATAAGGACGATTTGAGTAAAGCAAGGGATTACGCAAACGCCTTAGGAGTAGAAATGAAAACTGTCACCTACATTTTTGAGCCTGTAAGGGCAAGTGGTCAGGTGTTCAGATTAAGTCCTGAGGAGGCAGCACAAGTTGATTTTGAAAACAAGCTTCAAAGTCTTACTGCAGAAAAGCTTGTTGAGATGTTTGAAATGCAGAAAAAGGGTCAGGAAGGTCGTAAAAGAGATTTTCTTACAGATGAGTGTGAGGGAATTTCCTGTAGAGCAGGTTTAAGCTCATTTTGGGTAACCTTTGACGGTAAAATGACTCCTTGTGGGATGATGTCACAACCATCTGTGGAAATTACGGATTTCAACACAGCCTGGGAATTTATGAAACAGGCTCGTGAAGAGATAAAAATGCCAAGGGAATGTAAGGACTGTGAATATCGTAAAAATTGCGATATCTGTGCTGCAGTTTCCTTAGCAGAAACAGGGGATTTTTCAAAAGTTCCCGAATACGCTTGTAAAAAAGCGTGTGCTTATTGGAAACAGGTCGAAAAACTTGTTGAAGAAAGCAAAAAAAGTAATTAAGCAAATTTATAAAATCTGATTATGAATTTGTAAAAAGTTTTCATTAAAATGGAGGTAATGAAAATGAGAAAGAACAAAATTTTTAGAAAGGCCATGTCGTTGTTGCTTTCATTGGCAATCCTTGTGGGAACAGTAGCAATCGCTTTCCCTCTTTTGAAGGTTAGTGCTGCTGAAATAATAGAAATTGATGGCGTTTCTCAGACACCAATTGTTATGACTGACCGTGAAACAACATATAGTAACTATGCAATTAACTATCTGAATGGTGCGGGTGAATCTACCGGTATTGTCATTCCCGGTCTTCCTGAACCTCAGGACTATGTTATCCAGGGTATGACATACTATCCTGAAAAAGACTGGATGATTGTTACTGCATATCATAATTATGATGCAAAAAATGATGCGGCACAGTATTCAAGTAAAGCATTCTGTCTTGATGCAAAAACAGGTGATTTCGTTGCAATGCTCTCGTTCAGAAACGCGGATGGCACAACAAACTTTGACCACGGTGGTGGTATTGCTTTCTCTGAAAACAATATTTACTACTCTTGCGGTGACATGGACAGAAGTATTGCTTATGCACCTATTTCAGCTCTTGACGGTATCGAAGTAGGTGAACACAGAGTTATTGACCTTGTTGACGAAATCGAGTTCTATGAAGTTGGTTCCATTACAAGTGAAAACAAAACTGCTTACACAGCTTATGTTTGCTATGACCAGGGCTATCTCTGGACAGGTAACTTCTTTGACCAGGGTGCAAACCTTATCGGTATAGATATTGCTGCACAGGATTATAACACTCCTGCTACATACGAGTATAACTCTATGGTTTTCGGTTATAAGCTTCAGGGTTCAGGATCTGAAGAAGAATGGAACTACCTTAAGGGTATATATAAGAACCTTCTTTCAGTAACAACTGCAAGTGGTTTAGGTACATCAAATGGCTCAAACCACAACTGGAGTGTTAAGCAGAATGGTGAAAGTATCACCATTTCAGGTGGTATTTCTGCTCCTACAGCGTATGTAGGTGAGTTTACAGGTAGCTTCGGTTCTGCAACTTTAACAGAGGGCGAGACATACAGAATCGATTTTGACTCCACAAACGATAAGACAGATATGTATATGTTCTCTCCTGCAGGTACTCATTGTAATGTTAAGCAGTCAACTGCAACAACAATTACAGATAATGGTGATGGCACATACCATTATTCAATGACCTTTTCTGCAGGTCTCAAACCAAATGCTGCAGACAGCACTTGGCCTACAACACAGAGTACAGACGGTTCATATACAGGTACATATACTCTTCGTTTTGACCAGGATGCAATCGACGCAGGCGAACAAAGATTTTACGAAATTACAAATGTAAGAATTTCAGTTGCAAAAGAAGGTAGCTACAGCACAGAAGCAGGCTACAGAGGTACTCCAAGCCATGCGATTGCTCTTGACAACAACATTAAGAACGTTCAGTATGCCGTTGTTGATAACGGTAAGCTTTACCTCAGCTGTTCATTCGGTTCAGGTGCAGGTAACTCTGTTTCATTCGGTTTTGGTGAAACAAGTAAACTTATTGTTGCTGATATCGACCTTTCTGCAGAGCCTACTGCTGACGTAACTATCAGTAAGGACAAGGATAATACTATTGAACTTTTCGAAGTAATTAAGGCACATAAGATAAATGTATATGATATATATGATATGATGCCTATGTCAGAGGGTCTTTGCATCGTTAATGATTTGATTTTCTGTACTTTTGAAGGTGCTTCAAATAAATACCTTAAGGAAAGTGGTGGTTTAACAGGAATCGGTAACTGTGAAAAGCCTGTTGACGTTATCTGGAAAATCGACCCTTACGCACTTGAAAACACAGTTAAAACTATAGATACAGAATCTCTTTATTATGAAAAGGTAAACAGCCTTGCTGAAATCAAAAATGGTGAAGAATATCTTATTGTTTACGAATCACCTGAAAAGGACCCTGTAACACAGAAGAATATTCTTTACGCACTTGATGCAAACGGCGGTTATCACGATTACAGACTTTCAAAGCGTAATCTCGGTACTACAGCCGGTTATGTAGGTGCATTGGGACATCCTATTACAGAATACTCTGTTGAAGGCAACAAAATGTACCTCAGCAATGCTCAAAAGGATGATGTAAGAAATGTCCGTTGGGAGATTAACAGCCTTGGAAGCGGTTCTTACAGCATTCAAAGTCCTGATTACTATTTCGTTAGTTATCCTAACTTCTATTGCGATGCTTCAACTATCTCAATGACAACAGATGCTGTTCGCGGAACAAATATGAAGATTCACGATTCAGGTAACGGCGAAGGTGGTTTCTGGATTTCTAATAACGATTATTACCTCTGGTGTAATGACGGCACAACAGCAAGCTATAACAACGCATATAATGATTATTACACAAACAGCACATCTGCTATGTATTCCGGTATTGTGGAACAGCCGGGTACTTTCCATACAGATGCTTTGAACATATCAGGTTCAAATATCCTTGGCGGTGCATTTGTTTCAGGTCCAGATACAAATTATGCACACGGTATATTTAACATTTACAAGCGTGTTATCGATAGTGTTGCTTCCACATACGAAAGCCGTGTATATACAGATATGAAAGCAGAGCTTACTGAAGACGGTACATACACAATCGACCTTGAAACTTATGCAATTTCTCCTAACCACTACGAGTATGTTGGTGAAAGACCTACAGACTACATTATCGTAATGGATACATCAGCTTCTGTTAACGATGATGAAGACGGTACAGCTCTTGCGGAATGGCCAAATACATTGGGTGTCGTTTCCTTGTGTCCGGAATCAGCTACAGAGGACGACAACGGTGAGGGTGTTTCAGGTTATTCGTTCTCGGTAGGAGACGAAGGTCAAGAGATTTATATAAAGCATACTGATGGTGAATTTTACAAAGTTTATCTTGCAGTAAATACTACCAGTATCAGTAAGTTCCTTGGTGCGATTACCGGTTTTGAACAGTCTTACTGGGCATATTATATTGCCAATGACGGACGTTACTACGTTTTAAAATCAGGTGGCGGTACTTATGACCCCATTGATGTAGAGAAATTTATTTCTAATGTAGATAATAATAAAGATTATTCTGCTAACACTACAAAAACATTTAACAGCAACCGTCGTTCAACAGTCGTTTATACAGGTACTCATTACTCCTATCAACCCGGAAATAATGCTGGCAAAGCATTGGCAACAATAAAAGAAGCTGCAACAAAGATTGTTGACCAGATTGTAGCAGACGGTACAGATAACAGAATCGCTATCACACAGTACGGCAGTTCATCTTCTTACCTCAGTACAAGCGGATGGGCAAGTTCAGGCTATACTAATGCTCTCTGGGAAGCAAATTCAACAAATGCTTCAACTCTTAAGACAGAAATCAGTAATATTACTTCAACAACTCAGACTGATAATACAGGTATTGAGCTTACAGCTGCAACCGGCATTATGGATAACTCCGGTGCAGATTATACAGCAGATGGCGCAAGAAACGTTGCAATTATCTTCATTTCCGACGGTACACCGGGTGCTGATGCTAACAGTGACACAACAACTGCCGCAAACAATGTTATTGCAAAGGCTTATACAGCTAAGAACAAGGGTGCATTTATTTACACAGTTGTTGCAGGTTCTAAATCAAGCTTTGACAGACGTACTTATATGGATGCAGTTTCTTCAAAATATCCTGCAGCCACATCGATGAATATGGTGGATGGCGTATATACTGACCTCGGCGGTGCGAATGTTGATGGTGTTAATTACGTTATGAACCTTTCAACATGTTCTTTCGATTATTACAACAATTTCTCTTCAGTTGTAAGAAGAGAAATTGTTAAAAACAATGCTGTAGGTCTTGCAAACCTTAATGCAAGTGCAATTATTTGTGAGGAACTCAACGATGCATTTAAACCGATTACAGACGGAAACGGTAACTTTGCAGACGGAATTAAAGTAACTTACTCACTCGTTCCCGGTGACTTTGATAAGGTTGAGCGTTTCGCATTCCGTGAAGATGAAGCAGTTGTAAATCCAACAGGTATTACTGTAACTCCTGACAGCTCAAATCTTAACAAACTTTCTATTACAGGTTATGATTACTCTACAGAATACATTTCAAAGGGTAAAGAAGGTAGAAAGCTCAAAATAAGAATTGAAGGTGTGCTTGCTAACGAAGAAGCAGACCTTAAAAACACTTCAATTAACAACACAGCAACAACAGCTGTTTATAGAAATAATGACGTGTTCAAGTTCTTCCCGACAGAGTACTTTAACATCCCTGAATATACATACGTTCTTGACTACGATATGCCAATGTACGATGGCGATATCAACGGTACACTTGTTTCAGTTGATGGTGGTCTTAACAGACAGGACCCTAATAATTATAGCAAATCTCGTGTAACAGATAATGTTGCCCTTAGATTTGATAATCAGGTTGAAAACGGCCATCTTGATATGACTTATGAACTTGTATCCGGTGAATATAACGAAGAAGATAACCGTTCATTCTGTCTTATCAAGCGTGATGATGGAACATACGACTGGTTCAGAATCAATATTATTCCGGCTTCTAACGTTCTCTACGAAGAAGGCAGATTTGAAAAATCTGATGCAGGCTCACTTACAAAGTCAAACTGGGTAACTGACGGTACACCTATAAAAGAATATCAGACACTTTCAGGTGACGATGACCGTTACGGTTATGACGAAAACTATGCAAATAACGGTGCAGGCTACTCAAACGGTACTGCATTAAAGGCAACTGTTAACTCAACTACAAAGCGTAGTGAAACAATGACATTCAGCTACACAGGTAAAGGCTTCGACCTTATGGCAGTCTGCGGTAC
Source organism: Clostridiaceae bacterium (assembly GCA_904501895.1). Lineage (GTDB taxonomy): Bacteria > Bacillota > Clostridia > Oscillospirales > Acutalibacteraceae > Fimenecus. The sequence continues at coordinate 10,557 of CAJGCX010000010.1, read as the reverse complement.
AAACACAGGTGTTCAGCTTGTTAACGTAAAGAAGGCTGACGGCTCAATCGAAAAGGTTTATATGGTAGACACTTATTATAATGATTCTGCAATCAATGGTGGTGATACTCTTAAGCAGGTTCCTATCGTAAACCACACAAATAAAAACGGTTACGGTAATTACACTGTTGAAGTTACAGCAGCTTACCTTGCAAATGCTCAGGCTGTTACAGGTGGTCGTTACAACTTCTTGAACAAGGCATACACACCTGAAAGCCTCTTAAAGGATATGGGTATCAATGCTGCTACAACAGATGTTGAGTACGTATGGTTCAACGATAACTCAGTTCTCAACGGTGGCACAGGTGTTGCAGCAGAAGGTAACTCAAACCGTGCTGATTCAACATCAAATATTAACCTTGACTGTTATATCGACGGTATCCGTGTTTACAACCCACTTGGCAATGACAACTCACTTTACATCGACTCTGAAAAGGGTGCCTCATACTACAACATAGTTAATGAACTCGCTAAGACTGAAGGCGGTGTAATTACAAGTGAAGGTGACTTGTTCGCTTATGTTGTAGGTGAGCTTGAGGCTAATGAAGAAGGAAACATTCCTAAACTTTCATTCGGCAACTATCAGTCAGTTGGTCCTCAGAACGAAATCTACTTACAGCCTGCAGATGCTAACTCACACGCTGTTGCATTCAATGTAACTGTTCCTAATTCTGTTTCAAGAGTTATGATTAGCCTTCGTGCAGTTGACGGCAAAGCAACAGCTAAGGTTGCTTCAGGTGACAAGTCTATTACATTCGAAATTAATTCAGCTACTGAACAGTACTTCGACATCACTCCATATCTTGATATTGATACAACAAACGGTAAGGCAAACGTTGTTATCACAAATAGTGGTTCAACAGGTCTCCTTTCTGTAAATAACATCAAGCTTGTTGATGCTACTGCTTCTATCGTTGAAGGTGCAGAGTTGAATCAGATGGCTATGTCACTTGCTTTAGCTCCTACAGTTGTTGACCCTAACTCATACGACTACGACGCTATCGTAAGCGAAGGTGTAAAACCTGGTGAAATTCCTGGTGGCAACAATCCATCAGTTGATGAGCCAGAAGTTGATGAACCTGTTGTTGATGAACCAACAGATGATAACACAGATGTTGAAACTCCTGTAGTTGAAAACATCTTCACAAAGATTATCAATTTCTTCAAGAACTTTTTCAAAACATTTTTCGGTAAATAAGAAGGAGGTAATAGCAAAATGAAAAATTACATGAAACCAACACTCGTATTTGCCGCTGCATCAACAGGTACAACAGGTACTTGTGATTATGTATTAACTCAGGATGACTTGGACCTTATCGGTGACATCGTTGGTAAGGATAATATTGACCAGGCATTCGGTATGAATGAAGAATGCACTATTCCGTTTGATATGTATTGCAAATACACATCAGCTGAATCAGGAGTAAAGGCTTTTACTTCATAATAACTAATTGAAATGAGCTTCGTGGTAAGATTTATCACGAGGCTCTTTTTTTTGTCATTAAATGCTCAAAAAACGCCTTATTTTTCTTGATTTATAATATTATATGTGATAGAATAAAGTGAAATATTATAAAAAAATGCCGTGTTATGTCTATTTGTAAATTTTGATAAATTTAGGAGAGATTTTATGCGAATAATGCGAAGCTCAGTTGTAATAGTTTTTCTTGTTACACTGATTGCGTTTTGTGGTGTTTTTGTTATTAAAAATGCAAGGACAGATGAAACTATACCTGAAATTATAATAGAAAACGACTTTATCGAGGTCAGCTGTAATGCTACTGATGAAGAGCTTCTTAAGGGTGTTACTGCTACTGACGGTAAAGACGGTGATTTGACAAGTGAAATTATTGTGGAATCAATCTCACGATTCATAAAACCGGGCGTTTGTGAGGTAATTTATGCTGTCTGTGATAGCGACAACCATGTCGCTCACGCTAAAAGAACACTTGGTTATACCGATTATATTCCACCAAGGTTTAAATTAAATGAAAGTCTGTGCTTCTCACTTTATGAAAATGTAAACCTTAATTCTTGTATCGGTGCTGTGGATAAAATCGAGGGCGATATTTCAGCAAATGTTGTTATAACAAGCCCTGATTACACTTCTTCTGTGACAGGCGTTTTCACTCTTGAACTTACAGTTAATAATAAAAAGGGGGATATATCACGCCTTTCACTTCCTTTAATTATTGAGGAAAGAAATCTTTCTGCTCCAAAAATCGAGCTTAAAGAATATCTTGTGTACGTTAAAGAGGGTCAGACGGTTGATTTCAGAGATTATATCGTTAAGGCTACAAGCAAAAACGAAGAGGATTTAACATCATTTGTCAGAATTGATGATAATGTGAATTTTAATACAAGCGGAACATACATTGTTAACTATTTTGTTACCGATAAAAATGGTGCACAGGGCCATTCCGTTCTGTATATTGTTGTAGAATGATTAAACTGATTTCGGGAGATTAATTTCTATGCGAAAAGGTAAAATTTCAATTGAATATTACAGCATTCTCAGAGATTTAGTGAAAAATTTCTGGGTAGTGATTCTGTGCCTTCTGGTTGGAATCATGGGCATCGATATTGCTGATTACTGCATTTATAAGCCTGAATACACCTCAACTGCAACAGTTGTTGTTAACCTTAAGGGCTCTTCATCAAGCACAATGTCCACATACAGCATTTCTTCAGAAATGGCAGAGGTATTTTCAAACGTCTTTACTGAGCCTAGTATGGAAAAGGCTGCTGCTGAGCATCTTGGACTTGAAAAATTTGACGGTGAGATTACTGCAAAGGTATTGCCTCAGACAAACTTCATAAATATAAGTGTTGTTTCCGACAGCCCTAAAAATTCTTACGAGCTTCTTAATGCAGTTTTGCATGTTTATCCTGATATTTCCGAAGAGGTGTTCCAAAATTCGGTAATCAGTATTCTGAAATATCCTGCAATGTCATCTGCACCATCAAGTGTGGGTTTACAGGGTAGCAAAACAAAGACATTGCTTTTAATTGCAATTGCAAGTATCGGCGCAATCGTTGCATTTTCAATATTCCGTGACACGGTAAAAAGTGAAGAGGATTTCAAAAACAGAGTTAAAGGAAAGCTTTGGGGTTGTGTTCCTCACGTAAATAAAAATAAAAGCTTTAATGATTTGATATCAAAGAAAAAAACAGGCTTGCTCATTGAGGAAAATGATTTAGTCAATAAAAGATACATTGAAGCTTTTAACAGAATTGTTGCAAAAATTGAGCATCAGAAAACAAAGGACGGTTCAAAGGTATTTGTTGTAACAAGCTTTGCAGAAAATGAAGGTAAATCAACAATTGCTTCCAACATTGCACTTTCTCTTGCACGTAAAGGCAATAAGGTTGTTTTGATGGATATGGACGGTAAAAAACCTGCTATCTACAAGCTCTTTGGCTGTTCATACGAAGAAAATTCTGAATTGGCAACCTTCTTGAGTGGTGAAGCAGGAGAAAACAATTATAAGTTAAAGAGATTTAAAAAGACTAATCTTTATTTGGCAATTAACACTCGTCCACACGCTGACAGTCATAAGTGGGTTGAAAAGGGTGTTGCGAAAAAGGCTATTAGAACTCTCAGAGGTATGGTAGATTATGTAATTATTGATACAGCACCTATTTCTGTTGACTCATCTGTAAATGAATTTATTAAGGTAGCAGATAAGACACTTCTTGCAATCAAGACAGATGGTGTTGAAACTACTGCAATAAATGACGCTATTTCAACAATTACAGATGTGGGTGGAAACCTTGCAGGCTGTATTCTCAATGATGTCCATTCTGATATACCTGTAGTTGAATTTACAGGTGCCGGTAATGCGAATATATTTTCTCATAAAAGATGGCAATTAAAAGGTTAAACACAATTTCTAATCCGAAAAAGGAAGAATGAGTATGAACGATAGAGGATTACAATTTAACGATGACGATAACACATCCTTTTATGTCAGTGACTTTTGTCGTGGCTTTAAAAAGTATTGGTGGATTGTCGCAATTATGGCTGTAGTATTCAGTGCTTTTGCAGTTTTCAACTGTCACAGAAGCTATATTCCAAAGTATAAGGCTGAGGTTACATTTACTGTCAGCACACAGGACAGAGCCTCTGCTATAAACGGAATTTCAGCATACAATTTCTATTATGATGCTTCAACAGCTTCGCACCTTTCCGATACTTTTCCGGGAATTTTAAGCAGTAAGCTGTTGCAGGATGCTGTTGCTGCAGACTTACAATTAACTGCAATTCCTGTTACATTGACAGCATCATCTGTGTCAGGCTCCAATATGTTTACATTGCGCGCTGAGGGATATGAACCACAGATAACTTATGATGTGCTTATAAGTACTATGGAAAATTATCCTGAAATTGCAAGATATGTTGTTGGTAATATCAAGTTTAATGTTATAAGAAGTCCTATCCTTCCGGAAGAACCATACAATGACCCGGGATACTTTGATGGGATTTTCAAGGGCGTTACTTACAGCTTGCTTTTAGGATTAGTTCTTTTACTTGGTTACACAGTTTTAAGAACTACAGTCAGAACAAAAAAGGATGTAAGAAAAAACCTTAATACTAAGTGCATCGGTATTATTCCACAGATTATCCTTAAGAAGGATTCTCCGGAAAGTAAAGAACCTTTGCTTATCAGCAGTAATTTAACCGATGACAGATTTTCTGACAGCATCAGGTCTTTACGAAGTCTTCTTAAAAAGCTTCTGAGAAATGAAAAAAAGGTTATTGCTGTTACAAGTACTATTGCTGACGAAGGTAAAACAACGATTTGCGTTAATATGGCACTTTCATTTGCACTGATAGACAAAAAGGTGCTTGTTGTAGACCTTGATTCAAGTGGCTTGGGTGTTTTGAAAACACTTGGTGTCAATGAAGACGAAATAAAGTATTCAACAGTTACAGATAAGTATAAAATCGCATATGTTGAAAAGCACAGAATCTATGTAATGAAGCTTATTGCAGATGGTGAGGAGAAGGATGCTATCAATTGTGATAATCTATCAAATATTTTCTCTTCACTTAAGATGAATTACGATTTGATTTTTGTGGATACAGCGCCTTGCGGTACTGATTCTGATGCTATGTTTGTAGCTCAGGCCTCAGATGGTGTTTTATATGTGATTTTACAGGACACTGTAAGAATTTCTAAAATTAAGGAAGGTATGGATTCATTGAATTCTACTGATACCGAAATTTTAGGTTGTGTTTTAAATGGTGCGCAGACAAGCATTATGGGTTATGGCTACTATAAGGCTTATAATAAATACGGATATTATAAGAGCTATGGCAGATACGGTAAGTATGGCAAATATGGTGGCAAATACGGTAAGTACGGCAAATATGGTGGTGCCGAGGAATATGGCTTCAGTTTTGAAGATAGTGCGGAGTCATAAGGCGTAGTGAAATACAGAAAGTCTGAAAACAATTGAGGTGGTTGCAATTGAAAAAGATACTGTTGACATGTACAGATTTAATGGCAACTCAGTTTTTTACTGAGCATATTGAGTATTGGCACGAAAAAGGATATCATGTAGATTTGCTTTGCTCTCCTGTTGGTAATAAGGTCGATGGTTTGGTTGAAGTATTTAAGGGAATTGAAAATGGCTCAGTCAGAACAGTTGCTCTTAATCGAAGTCCATTTAAAATATCTAATCTCAAAGGCTTTTTTCAATTAAGAAAAATTGCAAATAATGAGCATTATGATGTTGTTGTCACTAATGAGCCTGTAATGGGAGTTTTAACAAGATTGGCTTTTGCTGACAAAAAAGATGTGAAGGTTATTTATATAACTCATGGCTTCCATTTTTATAAGGGTGGACCAAAGCTCAGTGGCTCAATATATAAAGCTGTTGAATATTTTGCAGCACATTTAACGGATTTGCTCGTAACCATAAATCAAGAGGATTTTGAAGCTGCAAAGGAATTCAAATTAAGAAAAAATGGAAAGCTTTATCACATACCTGGAATTGGTGTGGATACAGCAAAGTTCTATAAATCCTCTGAGGATGAACGTAAGGAAATTCGTAAAGAACTTGGATTATCAACAAACGATTTTGTAGTTGCAATTATTGGTGAATTAAATGATAACAAAAATCAGGAGGTTATCATAAAGGCGATTGCTTCAATTAAGGATAAATGTCCTAGATTAAAGGCGTTGCTTATGGGTGTTGGTGAAAACGCAGATAAGCTTAAGACCCTGTGCAGTCAATTGAATACAGATGATATAATTACATTTTTAGGCTACAGAACTGATATAGACAAAATTTTATCTGTATGTGATTTAGGTGTTTCAGCAAGTATAAGAGAAGGTCTGGGACTGAACATATTGGAAGAGATGGCATCAGGATTGCCTGTTGTTGCATCTGCAAACAGAGGACATAAGGACCTTGTGACCAAAGAAAGCGGTATATTGGTAGATATAACATCTGTCGGTGAATTTGCTGAGGCTATTATGACATTTTATAATTCGCCTGAAAAATGTGAAGCGGCTTCCAAAAACAACCTTGAACGATGCAAGAAATTTGACTTGGAGTTAGTTAAGCCATTATTACTCAGTATAATTGAGGGTTGAAAATAATATGAAATATTCGGTAATTATTCCCGTTTATAATTCAGAAAACACTATAAAAAGATGTATAGAGTCAATTACAGCACAAAAACGCGCAGATGTTGAAATTATCATTGTAAATGATGGTTCAACAGATATGAGTGAAGCGTTTTGCAAAAGCTTGCAGAATGAATATAACAATATTGTATATGTCCATAAGGAAAATGGTGGTGTTTCCTCTGCACGCAACTCAGGTCTTTCCGTTGCAACAGGGAAATACGTTATGTTCGTTGACAGTGATGATTATGTTGACAGCCAATGCTTTGAAACACTTGACATTTATACAAAAAGCGATGCAGATTACTATCAATTTGCTTTTGCAATTGAAGCAAACGGTATTGTCAAGGAAGATAAGGCATGGCCCGAGCGTCAGGTTAATAACATAGATGAAAAAGAAGCTTTTATTGTTGAAAGTGTGGTTACACGGTCAATTAATTCATGCTGGGCAAAGCTATATAAACGAGAGATTATAGAGAAAACTGGCTTGAATTTCTATGATGGGCTTGATGTAGGTGAGGATCTTACTTTTGTCTTTACATTTTTACTTTCAGCAGAAAAAATTGAGAGAAATGAAAAACAAATCTATTTTGTTGATGTAAGTAATGAGGATTCTCTTTCAAGAAAATACAGAGAAAATCTTTCTGAGCAGTTAATTGACGTTTATGAAAATATGCTTAGTGCCTTAAAAAAAAGTCACATAGAAGGAGTAGCAATTAAAGACTCATTAGCGTGGCTTCATTACAGAAATGCTTATTCTGTAGTAAATGACCTTTCAAGAAGTAATTTGGGATTTTTTGACAGAAGAAAAAAATTGCTTGATATGTGTCGTTTGTTTAATGATAAAAAGGTTACTCCTGCAGGCTTAAAATGTAAAATAATATCAATTCCAATAAAACTGAGGCTTGTTACTGTGCTTGATACAGCATTTCAGTTGGCTAATAAATTGAGATAATCAGGAATTATTATGAGAGTTTTAGAAATTGCAGCTTCTTTAAGGATAGGAGGAGCTGAAAAAATAGCACGTGATATAGGCTATCACATTGATTCTGACCTTTTTCAGACAGATTATATAGTTTTTGGTGATGAAATCGGAGAGTACGAAGAAGATTTAATTGCAAAAGGCTGTAGTGTTTATCATTTGCCTGAGCCTTCAACAAGCTATATTAAATATCTGAAAACGCTTTATGGTTTGATTAAGGAAAATAAATACAGTGTTGTTCATTCTCATACTATGTTCAATTCTGGTTGGGCAATGCTTGTAGCAAAGATGTGCAAAGTACCTGTAAGAATTTCCCATTCTCACAGTATAGATAAACAGCCGGGTAAAAGTATAATTCAAAGATTATATGAAAAAGTAATGCAGTTGCTTATAACAAGCTGTTCAACACATTATGTAGGCTGTGGTGTAAGGGCAGGAGAAATACTTTTTGGTGAAAAACGATATCACAAAAAAGGTATAACTATTCTCAATGGAATAGAAACAGAAATGTTTGCTTATAAGGATGCGCATTGTGAGGAAATAAGAAAAAAGCTTGGACTTGAAGATAGCTTTGTTATAGGTCATTCGGGACATTTAGCAGAGGTGAAAAATCAGAGCTTTTTGATAAATATGATGCCTGAAATTTTAAAGCGTAATAAAAATGTCAAGCTTTTGCTTTTGGGTGAAGGTGAGGATAGGCAGAAATTAGAAAAGCTGATAGACGACCTTGATTTATCAAAGAATGTAATAATGACAGGTAATGTTATGGATGTACACAAATATTTAAGTGCAATGGATGTGTTTGTATTTCCATCACTTTATGAGGGTATGCCTCTTTCGGTTATTGAGGTACAGACTAATGGTTTGCCCTGTGTGATGAGTGATACTGTTCCTCCGGATGTTGTGTTAACTGATTTGATAACAAGATTATCATTAAATATATCGACAGAAATGTGGATTGATGCTATCTGCAATTCTAAAAGAAGTGACCCATGCAAATACGAAGAGATAGTTGATAATTTAGGATTAGACAGTAAAAAAATGGTAAAAAAGATTGCCGATATTTATTGTGATTTTTAGATATGATTAAGATTTTGTTTTTTATAGAAACCTTATCTGGTGGTGGAGCAGAAAAAGTGCTTCAGAATCTCGTAAATAATATGGATAAGGAAAAATTTGATATTACTGTTCAGACTGCGTGGAAAGAGAATTCTGAAAAATACCTGAACAAAAATATCCGATATAAATACATATATCCATGTTACTCAAAATTAAATAACCTCAGATACAGACTCAATGTGCTTTTAAAAACAATTTATCCTCGATATATTAAGGATGATTATGATGTTGAGGTGGCTTATCTTGAATGTGGTGCTACAAAAGTAATTTCAACTTCAACAAATAAAAAGGCAAAGAAGTTTGCTTGGGTTCATTGTGACTTGTCTAAAAAAATGAGTAATATTGATGAATTCAGAGAGAAGAGCATCAGCTGGTACAAAAAATTTGATAAGGTTGTTTGTGTTTCACAGGATGTTGAAAAAAGCTTTAAAAGTATATATGGATACGAATTCGATACAGAAGTAATATACAATGTTATAGATGATTACAGCATTAAAGAAAAAGCAGCTGAAAATATAAATGACTATTTTTTTGATGAAAAAACTCCTACAATTGTGTCTGTGGGCAGACTTTCAAAGCAAAAGAGATTTGATAGACTTATTGAGGCACATAAACTGCTTTTAAATAATGGTGTTCAAAACAAACTCTTAATAATTGGTGAGGGTGACGAGCGTACAAACATAGAACAGCTTATTGCTTCATTAGGTGTTCAAAATACTGTTACTCTTGCAGGATTTAAGAGTAATCCCTACCCATACATTAAAAATGCAGACTTGTTGGTTTGTTCATCAGACTATGAAGGCTTTTCTTCCTTCGTTGCAGAGGGCCTTATATCAGGAAAAGCTATAGTTACAACTGATTGTAACGGAATGAATGAGCTGTTGGGGGATTCACAGTACGGAATAATAACTGAATGTGATGTAAACGCCTTATCAAAGGGCATAGAAAAAATTCTTACTGATAACAAAATCAAAGAAAAATATGAAAGAAAAGCTGCGGAGAGAGCAAAAAGTTTCTCAATTGAAACATCGGTAAAATCAGCGGAGGAGTTCTTTTCTAAATAATCAAATTTGAAAGGAGACAGCATGGAAAGCTTAGAGTATTATTTGCTTTTAGGTGCAATTACAGTTTTAGGTGTTGTTATGCCCCAGGGCACAAAAGACAGAAAGCAATATATTATAGTAATGGCTGTTCTCCATTCTCTTTTGTCAGGTTTAAGACATCCATATCTGACCGGCGATATGCAAAGCTATTGTTATGATTATTGGGAGATGAAATATCAAGGCTGGTTTAGTGACGAAGTCTTTCGAGGTGGTAAAAACTTTGGCTTTAACTGGCTACTGAAATTCTTTTCAACCCTGTCAGATGGTGAATTTCAGGTGTTTCTTATAGTTGTTGCCATATTTATTGAGGTTGTGGTTGCTTATTTGATTTATAAATATTCCTCGCTTCCATGGCTAAGCTATCTGGTATGGAATTGTATGGCATTTTATAGCTTTGGATTTAGTGCAATAAAGCAATCAGTAGCAATGGGACTCATAATGATAGCTTTTGTTGGCATTATGGAAGAAAAGCCTAAGCTATTTTTAACGTTTACCGTACTCGCAGCATTTATCCATGCACCTGCGTTGGTTTTTTTACCTGCATATTTTTTGTCAAAGCGAAAGTTTTCGTTACCAACCTTTTTAATTTATATATGTGGTGCGATTCTCATATTTGCTGAAAGAAACCAAATAGTAAAGATTATGCAGGATTTCTATTATGAAGAAAATCTTTTTG